>NZ_JBMMUC010000005.1:0-207729 GCF_049257175.1 Pseudoalteromonas mucoides | reverse complement strand
TACACTCTAAATTCATTGATGAAAACTTCGTTCATCTAACTGCGTGGCGGTTAAAATAAAAAGCAACTCAAGCCAAGTTAATCCCTAACTTGAGTCGTCTTTTTGACAACATCTTCACACACAATTATAAAGATTCTTTTCATTGCAAACTGCTCGCATTTATAACTTGGTTTAGTAGCCTAAACACGCTGTAACCTTATTTGGTTTGCTCCGCTGTTTGCTTGAATCTAAATTTAGAGTAATAGCTCTGCGGTGACAACTGATAAAAATAAACTCAATAGGTGAAAAAAATTAATCTATCCATTTTCACATCATTTAATCGTTAAAAGTGCTAATCGAAAAGTTAATGAAAAGCAGCATAAATCACTAAAAACAATAAATATCAGTTAGTTAAATATTTACCTTGGCTTATACATAAATTTCATTAATGTTTAGTTTGGAAAAGTTAGTTTCATTCTCAGCAGTTTTTATAAACTGCCGAGAATAAAATATTTACAACTATGAAAGAGGAAGGAATTTACAAGGTTAACATTTCATTATCAATGCCAATGTTTACACTTACTAGTTTTACCTATTCCAGGGTTAAAGGAGTTTGTTGGGTCAAGCTCTTTGTAGAATGCTTTTAAAGTATCTTTAGCGAAATATTCATGACCCACATTATGCTCAGCAGGGTATTCTGCACCACGCTCATCAAATGTTTGTAAAATTTTATTTTTAACGGCTTTCGCATCGACACCTTTTTTCATAATGTAGTTTTGATGCATCACATGACAAAATAAATGGCCATAATAGAGTTTTACTTCTATTTGATCATCTAGCTCTTTTGGTAATTGTTCGAACCATTCTTTTTCATTACGTGGAAATGCAACATCAATGGTCATTACAGCCCCAAGCTCTTTTGCACGCATAGCATGCATTCGCCCTATGGCACCACCGGCTACAAACCGATGCAAGATTGCTTTTTTACCTTCATCTTCAGTACACTCAAAATAGTCTCCTTCATTTTCGTTAAAGAATTTTTCAAAGTAAGCTTTAGCTTCGTCGACACCATCTCCACTCATTTCAACGATCCAGTGGTGTTCATATTTATCACGAAAATCTTCCATTCTCCTTGGTAAGTGATTTGGCCATAAATAACTTAAATACTGCATCACCCGCTCTGAAAACTTAGCTGGTAAGAATGAGAGCTTATCAGCAATACGATCAACGCTTCTCTTCATAGCAAACATCTTAGGGATAAACTTAGAACCAAGTTTATCAATAACTAAGAATGTATCTTTGCCGTACTTTTTACATGCGTCATAGCATTCTCGGTGTATGTACTCTCCTGAAACAGGTAGTGTTTTGAATGATGACAACATATCTCGGCGAATTTGCGCAAGCACGTTAGCGTCATTAGTACCAAGGTAAAAGACTTGATATTTATCAGGTATTGCAAAAGTATCCATACGTACTGCAAAAACAGCTAATTTGCCTGCACAGCCTGAGGCTTCATATAAGCGACGCCCATCATTATTGAATCGTGATGGCGTATCTGCATCAACATCTCTAATACGCTCATGATATTCATTATCAGATGCTCTGTGTTCCCCGTATTCTACATCCGCCTCATTGTAGTTTTTATTTTGTAAGTTGGTGAGAATTTCTTCAGGGTTATCACCTAAGTGTATACCTAAGTTATTAACTAACGACAAATTACCTTGCTCATCGATTTGAGCAAATAAAGACAGTTCAGTATAAGCGGGACCACGCTGTACTAAAGCACCACCAGAATTATTACAAACACCTCCAACTATAGATGCACCAATGCACGACGAACCAATGACTGAATGCGGTTCACGACCATACTGTTTTAATACATCCTCTAAACCAAATAAAGTCGCCCCAGCCAGTCCAACTATTTGCTTAGCATTATCGATTAGTTGGATATCACTTATACGCATTGTATTAATAACAACAATAGGACGATCATAATCATTGCCATCAGGTGTAGATCCACCGGTTAACCCCGTATTGGCTGCTTGCATAATAACAATGACATCACTAGCGACACATGCCTTTAAGGCTTGCCACACTTGAACTAGTGTTGCAGGTTTAATCACTGCTAAAGCGTTACCAGCGCCAAAGCGAAACCCTTTGCAATAAGGTTGCATTTTTGAATCATCAGTAAGCGTAAATTTGCTACCCACAATTGTATTTAGTTCTTGGATTAATGAATTATGTGCTGAGCTGCTAGTCATTATTATTCCTGATGTAATGGTGTTTAGTATATGCCGACAATATACTATCAAAAGTTACCCTGTTAACTATATAGAAACTAAAATAATCGTTCGACTCCTATTTTATTTCAATTATTTTGCAACATAAGAACAAATTATTCCAGTGAATGCAGATTAGATTTTTTCACTTAAAGATATAGTAAGTCATTAATGACCGACTTATAAAGCAGCCAAGTTAGCTACTTGGTTAGTTTTTAAAGTGGTATAGCTATTTACGCGAGCACTTCCACCATTATGTTCAAAGACACTAAATTAGCTCTATTAAGCCATCCTCACTCAATAACTATTATAATAAGTTTCAACCTATATAGTTTACGAATAAAGCAGTGAAAATAAAAAAGCCGCGTTATGAAACTACATAACGCGGCTTTTTTGTTTTATATCAGAAAGCGAATCGCCTCGCTTAGCAGAAAAGGTTAAAACGTGTAGTTATACTGTGCACCAATTAACACTGCATGGCCTTTTGATTCAAACCCCCACTGCTGACCCTGGTTATCTGATTCAGTGAAATTCTGTGTTTTACCACGTAAAATACTCATACCAATATCTAGGTTTGCCTGCTCACTCATTGTGTAGTTAACACCAAATGAGTACCAAAAACGGTCTGTATCTGGGATAGAAATTGACATATGGTTTTTATCAGCTGGAGACTCATCATATGCAAGGCCTGCACGTAATAAAACGGCGTCATTAAACTGGTAGTCACCACCAATTGAATAGCGCATTGAGTTCGAGAAGTTCTCATTTTTTGAGAAGCCAGGTTCATCACGCCCATCAACATCTGCTTGTAGCTTTTGGAAACTACTCCAGCCGGTCCATAAAACACTATAATGTAAGCCTGTTTTTTCATCTAACTGATGTGAGCCTGAAAACTCAGCAATTGCCGGCAACGTAATCTCAACGCGACCAGGAAGGCTTGCCCCACCAGAGCCAACACCTAAGCCAACTGGAAGCTGACTTGAAAACTCGCCTTCAAAAGTGATATCTGTTTCGCTACGATAGTTAAAACCAAAACGACTATTTTCGTCAAACTGGTACATACCACCTATATTCCAACCAAACCCGTAATCGTCTCCCTCTAAATGCACAGCCTCAGTTTGTGATGGAACACGAAAATCGGGAGGTAACAACCCAGCTTGCGATAATTGATCAAACTGAGCTTGAGTTTGCTCTGACGTAGCACCAAAATTACGAACAATTTTTGCATCTGCATAAACATAGTTAAGGCCAAGGCCTACGCTTAATTGTTCGTTAATTTTATATGACCCACTAACATTCATGTTTACAGTCACAATCTCGGTTTCACCAGCAAGTTGCCCTGCTGGGTAATCGGCTTCAAACTCAGTTGATAAACCAAAATTTGAAAATGCACCAAATCCGACAGCAAACTTGTCATCGATAGGCATAACAAAATAACCCGCAGGAACAAATGCAGCAGGAGCAATGCTGCTATCATTTAATTGACTTGGGTTTACAGATGAATTACTCGCCTGCGTACCACGTAAGCTAACGTCAGGGATTACGGCGATACCAGCTACACTTAGTTGATTTTCTTTAAAAATAGACATAAGAGCGGGATTACGAGCAACGACAGAAGCGTCATCAGCAACTGCAGCTTCACCAGCATACGCACGGCCTAAGCCTGAAGCATTTTGCTCAGCTAATTGAAATGCCGCTGCAAAAGTATCTGCAGACATAACAGCAAGTGATGCTGCGATTAGAGTTTTTGTAAATTTCATTGTGTTTCCTTAACCAAAGCAAAGCTTGGATACTCATTTTGTTGTTCTTAACCTGCGCACAGGTTATTTAAGATCAAGTAACTATTTTCAAAACTTCGCTACACTACCTTAATTTTTTGTAAAAAACTTCATGAATATGGTAAAAAACGGCAAAAAACAGGGTTTTTAACTACACTTTAACATTTTTTTAAAACTCATCGGATGAGATTTGTGGTATTAGAGTTAATGCTCTAACTGTAATTAATTATCATTTACGTTGACTTGATTAATCTCCACAATTAGACTATTTGCAAACACCAGTTAAGGGGATAGCTGTGGAAATAGTATTAATTATTATGGCTCTTGTTTTTTGTGGAGCCAGCGTATTTAGCTTTTGTAAAGCAAACTTTTGCGCATGTACCAGGGCCGGTGAATGCGATAACCCTGTTAATCATTATTGGTTAGGAGCGATAGTAGCTGCTTTTATAGCCTTACTATGTTGCTGTGGTGCACTTCATTCTGAAAAAGGCACACTACTATGGTTAGTATTAATGGTGAGTTGTTTTAGTGGGGCATTATTATCTGCAAGACACTCAAGCAAAAAGCGCTGTGATAAATCAATTACACAAGATACTAAACCAGCAAGTGCTCTTTTAACAAACGAGCCAAATTAAGTTGATAATCAAGGGGCTTTATACTCGCGAGGATTTTTAAATCATGCTCAGGCGAGGTTAAATCAATATCTTTTGCCGTAACATGATGGTTATGCTTAGCATTGAAAAATATTTTAACTTTAGGTTTAATTGGGTTTTGATGGTTCCCTTCAGTAACTAACGCTAAACGCTCATTGGTTAATTTAACAATAGTACCAACTGGATGCACGCCTAAACATTTTATAAATCGCTGTACCAACTCACTGTCAAATAAGTGTTTACTGCCCAATAGGTAGCGTAAAACATTGATAGGCTCATCACCCAACTGATGCGGTCTGTCAGAGCACATCGCATCGTATACATCGACAATAGCCATGATCCTAGCCGGGCGACTTAACTTTTCCCCGACAATACCACGTGGATAACCACTGCCATCTAAACGCTCATGATGATTAACTATCATATCAAGCATCAATGGCGTTATTCCCTTTTCACCTTTTACAAGCCCTAAGCTTTGCGCAACATGCTTTTTTATCGCCTGCATCTCTAGCTCGTTCACTTCTTCAGACTTAGAGAATATTCCCTGGGGTAATTTAGCTTGCCCTAAGTCATGCAGCAATGCCCCCATTGCTAGCTCTTGTACTATTTCTTCTTTATAGCCGAGATACTTAGCAAAAACCGTCACTAAAATCGCACAGTTAGTCATATGACGCCAGTTATACATATTCTTATCTTTGATTCGGGTAAGAATGGTCATAGCATTGTGATTACGAAATACTGAAGCAACGATATCTTTGGCGATATCGTCTAACAAGGAGATATTCATTTTCAAACCAGATGTTACATCGCCATATAAACTTTGTAACTTTCGGTTATGTTGCTCATAGCTAACGCTCGCTTTTGCAAACTCCTGCTCAACAGAAACTACTTTTTTTACTTTTTTCTTGGCTTTTACTTCTTCAGCTTTGGCTGGTGCTAATGCTGGCTTTTCTTGGTATTTAGTGGGGACACTTACATCACTTTGCGTAAAATCGATAAGTAGCTCTTCAACACCTTCAGATATGAGCCTTTGAATTATTGACTTATCACGAACTAAACCACGGGTTTTAATTTTTATGCTATCAACGCCTTCATACTGCTTACTGACACTGTCAACAAACATACCTGGCACAAGCTCGGAAATAGGAAGGGTAATGAGCATAAATAGCAATAAGTTACTTTTTTTAATAATGGCTTTTTATTATCAACTATCCAGTATAAATGTCTATAACTAAAAGCAGGAACAATAAATAAGTATGAGAAAACTGGCGGGTTGGTAAATTGCTCTAGGCCCTAGTGGCTAGGACCTAGTGGTTAGCACTTATTCTTGAAAATAAGTACCCCAGCCGTCGTACTCAACACCGGTATCAACAGCAAGTTGCGCAAGCTTATCAACATCTTCCATAATCACGTCAACGTCGAGTTCGGCTTCAACTACAATATCAAATCCCCAAATTTTAGTGCCGTCTTCTAGCTCTAATTCAGCAGGTTCTTCAACATCATAGCCTAACTTAAACGCAGCAAGTGCGGCTTGCTCAAGTTTTACAAAGTCTTCACAAACAAAATGGTGCTCTACTTCATATAGGATTTCAGGATCCGAGCCATCTTCTAATAAGGAAGTTACGATGTCTTCACTAATTTCACGCCAATTTTCCATTACTTTTCTCTCACTTGCGCATCTAATTCGGTTATTCTAGCTGCCATTATAGCGTGAATACGGCTTGCGTGCTCACGCGCACTTATCTCTTTATCAAGGTGCTGTGGTGCTAACATGTCAATATAGATTGTACCATTGTCCCAACGATTTAGTTTAATGGTTTTATCTGTTGTGCTCATACACACGGGTATAACAGGAACCTGTGCATTCAATGCAGTATGAAACGCCCCAGTTTTAAAAGGTAATAAGCCTCGGCCATAGCTACGCGTACCTTCAGGAAACATCCAAACTGATAAACCGTTTTGTTTGATTTTTTCAGCTGCTTTTGAAATCGTACCCGCCGCCTTTGAACGGTTCGTTCTATCTATAAGAATATTACCAGACAGCCAATAAAGCTGACCAAAGAACGGTATCCACTTCAAACTTTTTTTACCTAAACTTACACAGTTTTCTGGCACTGCAGCGGGTAATGTAAATAAATCATAATTATTCTGATGGTTTGCTAAATACACTGCAGGGCCTGCATTTAGTACCTCGCTGTGGCGTGTAATAACGAGTTTAACGCCGAGCATTTTAGCCATAGAGCCAAACCAACTTGCAATAATATGTACATTATTTTTATGGAAAGGTTTGATTAAACACAATATTAAACCGCAAAAGCAGCTCAACAAAATAAACAAAGCCATGATTAAGATACGAATAAAAGCTAGCAAAAATACTCTCCAATAATTAAAGCGCGGGCATTATAGCGTTATTTTAGCCGCTAAACGAGAGTTTAGCGCACACTTGTAAGCTTAAATTTATTTATCCTTTAAAAACAAACGGCCTGCATTAGCAGGCCGTGTGATTATCAAGTATAGCTGTACTTATTCTGGCTGAGGGGGTTCGCTTATATCATCACTCGGCGTGAATTCAACCTCAGCTTCATCAACACGCTGTAAGCCACGTGGTAATTTATTTCCGCGACGCCCACGCTCTCCATGATAATGCTCAAGATCACTCGGTTTGAGTGTTAACTTACGCTTACCTGCATGCAATGTCACGCTCGAACCTTGTGGTACAACTGTGAGCACTTTTACAAACTCTTCACGGGCTTGCACTTTTGCACTTGGGATGGAAATTATTTTATTTCCTTTACCTTTGCCTAGTTTTGGTAAGTCACGTAATGGGAAAAGCAACATGCGCCCTTCATTTGAAATAGCCATGCAGTAATCTGTCGCTACATCATTGACGCGGATCGGTGCAAGTAACTGCCCACCTTTAGGCACACTAACAAGCGCTTTACCATTTTTATTTTTACTCACTAAATCAACAAAGTCAGTTATAAAGCCATAACCCGCATCAGAGGCCATCAGTAATACTTGTTTATCTTCTCCCATGACAACATGTTCAAAGTTAGCCCCTGCACTAAGGTTGAAGCGCCCTGTCATTGGCTCGCCCTGACTTCTAGCTGATGGTAAGCCATGTGCATCGGTGGCGAACGCCCGTCCTGCTGAATCTAAGAACACGGCAGGTTGATTGCTCTTACCACGTGCTGACGCTTTGTATTCATCACCCGCTCTGTAATTTAAGCCCTCAACATCTAAATCATGGCCTTTACCGACTCGTGCCCACCCTTTTTCAGATAATACAACCGTCACTGATTCTGATGGGATTAAATCTTTTTCACTCAATGCTTTTGCTTCAAGACGCTCAACAACAGGTGAGCGACGATCATCGCCGTACAACTCAGCCGCTTCTTGTATTTCTTTTTTCAGTAATGTCGACATGCGACGGTCTGAACCTAAAGTAAGCTCAAGTTTATCACGCTCTTTTGCTAACTCATCTTGCTCACCGCGAATCTTAAATTCTTCAAGTTTTGCTAAGTGACGTAACTTTAACTCTAAAATCGCTTCAGCTTGAATTTCAGTTATATCAAAGCGCTGCATTAAAACTGGCTTTGGTTTATCTTCTGAACGAATGATCTCGATAACTTCGTCGATATTTAAAAAGGCGGCTAGTAAACCTTCTAAGATATGCAAGCGTGCAAGTACTTTGTCTAACCGGTATTGCAAACGACGACGCACTGTTTCGCGTCTAAACACCAGCCACTCAGTCAAAATACTGCGTAAGTCTTTAACCTGCGGGCGGCCATCAAGGCCAAGCATATTTAAGTTTACGCGGTAGTTCTTTTCTAAATCTGTTGTCGCAAATAAGTGAGCCATTAACGGCTCTGCTTTAATACGGTTTGAACGTGGAATAATCACTATACGTGTTGGGTTTTCGTGATCAGACTCATCCCGTAAATCTGCCACCATTGGCAGCTTTTTCGCATTCATTTGCGCGGCTATTTGCTCAAGTACCTTACTGCCAGAGCATTGATGTGGCAATGCAGTGATAACAATATCACCTTGCTCCTGCGTATAAACTGCACGCATTTTTATTGAGCCTCGGCCAGTCTGATAAATCTTTTGAATATCCGCTTTTGGGGTGATTATTTCAGCATCAGTTGGATAATCTGGAGCATGAACTAATTCAAGCAACTCATTCAGCTCAGTTTTTGGTTTATCAAGTAATAAACAACAAGCACTGGCCACTTCCCGCACATTATGCGGTGGAATATCTGTCGCCATACCAACAGCAATGCCGGTAATACCGTTTAATAAAATATGTGGCAGTCGAGCAGGCAAAACCTGTGGTTCATCCATGGTGCCATCAAAGTTAGGAGTCCAATCAACGGTACCTTGACCTAGCTCTTTGAGCAGCACTTCCGAGAACTTGGATAAACGAGCTTCGGTATAACGCATTGCCGCAAATGACTTTGGATCATCCGCAGCCCCCCAGTTACCTTGGCCATCCACTAATGGGTAACGATAAGAGAAAGGTTGCGCCATCAACACCATGGCTTCGTAGCAGGCACTATCACCGTGAGGATGATATTTACCCAGTACGTCACCAACAGTACGTGCTGATTTTTTATATTTAGCAGCAGCCGATAGCCCCAGTTCACTCATCGCATAAATAATACGGCGTTGTACTGGTTTCAAGCCATCGCCAATGTGTGGCAATGCCCTATCCATGATCACATACATGGAATAATTCAAATAAGCGTCTTCTGTAAAACGCCCCATTGTTTGTTGCTCAACTCCTTGCATCAGCAAGGTATCTGTATCACTCATCAAAGCCTACCTAATTTTTTTTATAGCTTACACGGTAGATCACATTGGCGTAATCATCGGAGATCAATAAGCTGCCATCGGCAAGTTCTGCAAAAGCAACCGGACGACCCAATGTTTCTTCGTTTTTCATAAAGCCCGTTATAAACGGCGTGTATTTTATCACACGTCCTTGCTCAATAGTGGCTACAGCCACTTTATATCCTGATTTTTTACTGCGATTCCATGAGCCATGCTCAGCAACAAATAACTGTTGCTTGTAGTCACTCGGAAATTGCTTGCCTTTATAGAAGTGAATACCCAGTGGTGCTACATGAGCAGCTAACGCTAATGCGGGTGCAGTGTAATCGGCTGTACTTTTGCCCTTACCAAACTCGGGGTCTAAAATAGCTCCCGCATGTACGTAAGGAAAACCAAAGTGCTCGCCTTCATTCGTTAAGCGATTTAATTCATCTGGCGGTATGTCATCCCCCATCATGTCACGACCATTATCGCTAAACCACATAGCTTGTGTGCTCGGATGAAAGTCAAAGCCAACAGAATTACGCACACCTTTTGCAAGTGTGGTAATTTGCTTGGTATTTACATCAAGCGCAAAAATTCGACCAAAACGTTCATCTTCAGCGCAGATATTACAAGGAACGCCGACTGGGATTATTAGCTCTCCTGTAGGTGCAAAGCGTAGAAATTTCCAGCCATGATGACGCTCTGTAGGTAGAGCATCGTAAACGACCTCATACTTTGGTGCTTTGAGTTGTTTATCTATATTTTTGAAACGAATAATACGATGTACTTCACCTACATATAAATCATCGCCTTTAATAGCAAGCCCTGATGGCATTGATAAGTCACTGGCGACTAAAATTTGCTTGTCTGCAACGCCATCACTGTTGTGATCTATTAGTGCATATACGTTGCCTGCTTTTCGTGAGCCAACATAGACAATGCCTTTTTTAGACACCGCAATCTGGCGAGCATTCTCTACATCATCGGCAAAAACACTCACTTCAAAGCCTTGAGCGACGCTCAGCTCTTTAAGTATGTTTGCTGCACCTGCGGGTGTACTTAACAGCCCTAAACTGATTATTAATGTCAGTAACTTATTCATAAACCTCTACCCTGTTTCGGCCATTTTCTTTAGCAGCATATAAGGCTTTGTCTGCTTGCTTTAGTAAATCTTTGAATGTGCTTGTTTGCTCATTCTTTTGAGTCACGCCTAAACTTGCAGTGACTCTAATTATGTCTTTATCACTCTGGATTTGTGCTTTTTCGATGGCACTTTTTATTCTGTAAGCAATTTCAGTGGCTTCAACTTGGTCAGTATCTATCAACACAACTAAAAACTCTTCGCCACCAATACGCCCTAAGAAATCATTTTCACGAATTGCTTGCTGAGCAACGTTAACAATAGTTTTTAATACTAAATCACCTGCTGGATGACCGTAGTTATCGTTCACTTTTTTAAAGTGATCTAAGTCAAAGCTAATTAACGCAAATTTATTACAGCCTTGTTTTAGCTCTAGCCATTTCAGTTCTGCATAATCCATGACTTTTCGTCTATTTGCCACGCCTGTTAAATAATCTGTATTAGCGAGCCCATTAAATTTACGTTTCAATCGATACTGGCGCCATGCAAAAATAAGTAACACCAGAGCCAACATTAATACGCTAAACATCATACTATGATGTAGCGCTTGTTCTTGTTTTATTTCTAGTAAAGCAAACTCATTAAGTTCTTTATCTTTTTCTAGTAGTTGCTTCTCTAGCTCCAACTTCTTGATATCAAATTGGGCTTTATTCTGAGAACGAAACAGCTCACGAATATAGTTATAATGCTGCTCATTAAGCGAAATATATGATTGATATTCTTCAGTTGCTCGTTCAAAGTTGCCTTCTTTAATAGCCAATTTCGCTTGCAATTTGTTTAACCGAAGTAAAAAGGTTATTGCACTTTCAGCTGGAATATCACTTAAAATCTCGTTAGTTTTAGTAATTGTTCGGTTAGCTTGTTCAAGTTTTGATTGTGTTATTTCAATTTCAGTTTGAATTAAGAAGTGATCTATCTTCTTATAGACGTCTTCGATACCGGCCACAAACTGATTACTCAAATCTAAAAACTTAACGCTTTGTTCAATATTACCTAATTGTAAGTATGCTTGCGTAAGAGTGATATATGCATAGTAGTTAAATTTAGGGCTTGATGATTTTGACTCTGCGTTAATCTTTAAAATTTGCTCAGCATTAAAAATTACGTCTGAATTACGTGAAAGCTTTAGATAAATCTTAGCTAAATGATAATAAGAAACCATCATATCAAACGATAAGTTTTTACGACTAAAATAAGACAGGGCTTTTTTTTGCAGCTCTATTGCTTTATCAAAGTCATATAAAGCTTCATAAGATTGTGACATCGTAGATTCAATGTAAGCGAGCTGTAAGTCATCGCCACTTTTAAGAAAGACTTCGTAGGCTTTATAATAATAATCTTTCGCTTTACTCTCGTTGTGATTATTAACATGGTAGTTAGCAAAAGCAGCATAGAGATTACCTTTGGCTTTATCATCTAACAGCGTTATTTTTTCTTTAGCTTTCTCCAATTCAGCTAAAGCTAACTTAGAGTCCCCTTGCAGCAAATATATATCTGATTTGACAATAAAGTAGCTAACCGCTGAAGTCGCATCGAGTAACTCTTGATAGCTTTGTATCTGTTTGACTAATTCAACTGCTTTATTCATATCACTATTAAGCAAGTAGTTTTCAGCAAGCGTGATTTGTAGTTTTATGCGTTGAATTTCAGTTAACGTTGTTACTTTACTTTTGAGTATATTATTAAGGTATATAACTGCAAGCGTTGGGTTTTCAATGCTTTTTTCTTCAGCAATCGCTAACCTTTCCTCTAACCATTGCTGATCAACTGAAGTATTCGCATTAGCAGTGCTAAAAAACACTGCTAATGCGAAGCTTAACAAATAGCGATTTAAAAAAGCCATTAACAAAGCCTACCAAGTTGAAGGTGCATAAGCTGCTTCCTTTGTAGTTATACTTGAGCACGATTCCCGTGATCTTCTAACCATTGGCGTCTGTCTGAAGAACGCTTTTTAGCCAGTAACATATCCATCATTTCGAGTGTATGTTGTTCTTCATCAAGGGTTAATTGGACTAAACGGCGAGTATTCGGATCCATAGTTGTTTCACGCAATTGCAGCGGGTTCATTTCGCCCAAGCCTTTAAAGCGTTGAACGTTAACTTTACCGCGTTTTTTCTCCGCCTCTATGCGCGCTAAAATACCCGATTTTTCATCTTCATCCAGTGCATAGTAAACCTCTTTACCTATATCGATGCGAAATAGAGGCGGCATAGCCACATATACATGACCTTGCTTAACTAATTCAGGAAAGTGACGAACAAAGAGTGCGCAGAGTAAAGTTGCAATGTGTAACCCATCAGAGTCAGCATCAGCTAAAATACATATTTTGTTATATCGCAGTGCTGATAAGTCTTTTGAATCCGGGTCCATTCCTAATGCAACCGATATATCATGCACTTCTTGTGAAGCTAATATTTGGCCTGACTCTACTTCCCAAGTATTTAAAATTTTACCACGCAGCGGCATAATTGCTTGAAACTCTCGGTCTCGAGCTTGCTTGGCAGAGCCACCAGCAGAATCACCCTCAACTAAAAACAATTCTGTGCGATCATTATCGGCCGCACTACAGTCCGTTAATTTACCTGGTAATGCAGGGCCTGCCGTCACGCGTTTACGAACAACTTTTTTTGCAGCGCGAAGACGCCGCTGAGCATTTGAAATACATAACTCTGATAAAAGCTCGGCAATATCAGTGTGTTCGTTGAGCCATAAACTAAATGCATCTTTCACCACACCTGATACAAACGCTGAGCAAGAGCGCGATGAAAGCTTTTCTTTCGTTTGGCCTGCAAATTGGGGATCTTGCATTTTAACCGACAAGACATAGCTACAACGCTCCCAGATATCGTCAGGAGTCAGTTTAACGCCACGTGGAAGCAGGTTTCTAAATTCACAAAACTCACGCATTGCTTCTAATAAGCCTTGTCGCAAACCATTTACATGGGTACCACCTTGCGCAGTCGGAATTAAGTTTACATAACTTTCTGCAATTGACTCTCCGCCTTCAGGTAACCAGACAACAGCCCAATCAGCCCCTTCTGTAGAGCTGGAGAATTCCCCTGTAAACGGTTCTTTTGGTAGGACTTCATAGCCCTTAACAGCTTCATTTAAGTAATCACGTAAACCCGTTTCGTAATACCACTCTTGGGTTTCTTTGGTTTGTTTGTTGATAAACTTAATGCGTAAACCGGGGCATAATACTGCTTTGGCTTTAAGTAAATGGTGTAACTTAGTCAGTGAAAAGTTAGCAGAATCAAAGTAGCTGGCATCAGGCCAAAAACGCACGGTTGTACCTGTGTTACGTTTACCCACAGTGCCAATAACGTTTAAGTCTTCAACTTTGTCGCCATTTTCAAACGCCATCATAAATTGCTGCGCATCACGACGTACTTGCACTTCAACACGCGTAGATAGTGCATTAACAACCGAAATACCTACGCCATGTAAACCACCTGAAAATTGATAGTTTTTATTTGAGAATTTACCACCGGCATGCAATTTGGTAAAAATCAGCTCGACCCCAGGAATACCCTCTTCAGGATGAATATCTATTGGCATACCACGGCCATCATCACTCACTTCTAATGAGTTGTCCTCATGTAGAATGACGTCGATTTTACTCGCATGCCCAGCCATTGCTTCATCGACACTATTATCGATCACCTCTTGGCCTAAATGATTAGGGCGCGTGGTATCTGTGTACATACCTGGACGGCGTTTTACGGGTTCTAAACCATTTAAGACTTCAATGGCTTCGGCGTTATAATTTTGCTGACTCATAGTTTTTTATCTTTTTATGCGCTTAGCTATGTTTTACGTGATTTTAAGAAAATCCACAATATTTGCAAAGGTGCTCTCAATGTTTTGAAAACTGTGATCGCCACCAAACTCAATATGTTGTTTACACTGTGAATAATAATTAACTGCCTGTTCAAAGCCGAGTACTTCATCGCCCGTTTGCTGTAATAAATACAGTAATGATGGGTAAGTTAGCGGTGTTATGAACAGTGATTTTAACGCACTAATATGGCTTTTATTAAGCTCGTAGTGGGTATCCTGATAAGGGTTATAATTAGGCCCTAAAAATGAACTCAATAATAAAAAAGGCTCAACCGCAGGATTAATGACCACTGCACGAAGCTGATATTTTTGCGATAAATACGTGGCATAAAAACCACCTAAAGAACTACCAACTAAAACTGTATCTGACGTTAGTAGTTGCTCTAATTGAATAATGGCATGTAAAGGCTCATGGTTTAAGCGCGGCACAAAATATTCAACGTCATAGTTTGCCATATACTCGCCAAAGCGCACAGCTTTATATGATTTTTCGCTACTATTAAAGCCATGAATATAAATTACACGTTTAACCATACCAATTCCGTGTCGCAGGTCAGATTTTTACTATCTGCGTTCTTAGATAGCGTCATAAGCCTATAAGCCGCACCTAGATTTTGTTGTTGCCAATCAGGTGTGTTTTTTACAAATTGTACAGAGCTTGCAGGGGTTGAAACCACTTTCATATCCCTGTAATCAAACTCATAACTGTTATGTACATGACCATGAAATAACCAGTTCACGTAATTACTGTTATTGAGCCTATTAAGTAATTGTGGGCCGTTTTCTAACATGTGCTTATCCAAATAACCATTTATTGGTAATGGGTTATGATGGCAAAAAACAACACTCGGCAATTTTGTTTGCTCTAAACAGCCTACCACTTCAGTTAAGTGAGCATCAGTTACCCATCCGGCAGGCGTAGTCCCTTTTGAATTAAGTAAAAGTACAGTGAAGCTATTAGTAATTAGTCGCTTCGCATTTGAGATTTGCTTATTAGCCAGAGATGTTAATAAGTTTAGCTCATCATGATTCCCCGGTAACCAAAAAACAGGACAAGTTAATGGTGACTCTGCTATTAATTGAGCAAATAATGAATATGACTCTACGCTGTGATCTTGGGTTAAATCGCCGCCAAATACCACTGCATCTAAGTTTTGCGTCGCCATGTGTGTTAAACAAGCGAGGAAGTGGTCGGCAGTGTTGACTCCAAAATATTCGCCATTACGCTTAGCAAACAAATGACTATCTGTAACATGAGCCAGCTTTAATACTTCACGATTAAACTGAACACTTTGTTCAAACCAAGCCATTATTAACGTCCCAATTGAGCACTGCCCGGCCACTATCAATACAGGCCACTAACCAATCGTATAAAAAAGCATTGAGTTGATATTTTTCATCTTTTTGATGCATTAAAGGATTCGGGTAGCCATATGATGGCTTTATTCTTTGGTGGTAATCATGATGAACAATCTCAGCAACTTTCGCATCATGGTACAAACGCACAGTTAAAAATAACGGCGTCATGCCTTTAATGACGCCCGATAACTGAGTTATTGAAATATCCATAGTGTACTTTGCACAGCCATCAACGCTAATTTCAAACTGATGCTCGCCTAATTGAACGCGGCGTTTTTGACCAACCTCTTTACTTAGCGGTAACAGCTTTAAAGCGCGCAGGTAATTATGCTCACATAAGGTAAGGTATTTAGGTAAGCTTTGGATATATCGTTGTTTCACTGCTGTTGCTGTCAAGTTACCGCCATATAGTTAAGAGTTAAAAGTAGTCTATTTACTTATTATACGCTCGCGATTGAGTGCTAACCACTGCAATGATATCACCGTTGCCGCATTATCTATTTCACCACTATTAAGACGCGCTAAAGCCTCATCAAAATCTATTATATGGGTTTTAATATCTTCACCTTCACTCTCAAGGCCAAAAACGCCGCTAGTATGTTGGCTTAAATCTACGGTGGCTAAATAAAGATAAAGCCGCTCAGTGGTGCCACCTGGGCTTGATAAGTACGATAACATATACTCAAGTTGCTGCAATTGAAGGCCGGCTTCTTCAAAGGCTTCGCGTTTAACAACAGCTTCATAATCTGTGTCGCCATCTGTCATGCCAGCTATACACTCTAAAAGCCAAGGTGACTCTTTACTACGCATAGCACCAATGCGTATCTGCTCTATAAGCAATATTTTATTAGTAAGGGGATCATAAGGCAGCACAGCAACAGCATCACCACGCTCAAGAATTTCACGCTTAATGGGTTGTGACTTACCTCCTGCAAATAGTGCATGCTCAAACTGATAAAGATTAATTTTAAAAAAGCCACTGTATAAGTTTTCGATTGGCGCAACGTCAACATCATTATTGGTAAATAAAGTAATCGCTTTATTAGTCATTTATTTCCTTAATCGGTTTCTTAACTCAAAAAGTTTGCGGTTTATTATATTCTGTTACACTTGTTTGCGCTGTTTTACACAAAATTTTTTTTGTTATTTGACAAAACAGGTTAACATGCTTTTAGTACGCAAACTGTCTAAGGACTGAACAACTAATGAAAAAGAACATTCTTGCTGCGCTGATCGGCTTATCATGCGCATTGACTGCCACAGCTTCAAATGCTGAAGATTTATTACAAGTATACGAAATTGCCACTGCAAATGATCCAACGGTTTTAAAAGCTAAAGCACAAGCCGATGCACAATCTTATAACAGTGATAAAGCTTTAAGCGCCTTACTACCGCAAATTGGCTTTTCAATGGGCTATGATAAGACAGATAGCACAACATATGAAGGTACTGACCCATTAGGCTATGCAAAAATAGACGGTGATACTGATACATTTAGCCGTGGCCTAAGCCTAAATCAAACACTTTTTGACTTAGGTGCGTGGAACTCTTTAGATATTGCCGACAAACAAGCTTTACAAGCTTCTGCGCAATATGATTTTGCACAGCAAGATTTAATAGTTCGTGTTGCGGATGGCTATTTTAATGTATTAAGTGCCATCGACAATCTTGAATTTGTACAGTCAGAAAAACGTGCAATCGAGCGTCAACTTGAGCAAACTAAACAACGCTATGCTGTAGGCCTTACTGCTATTACTGATGTTCACGAAGCACAAGCACAATATGATAACTCAGTTGCACAAGAGATTGTGGCTAAAAACGGCGTTGAAACTGCCCGTGAGCAACTTCGTGAAATCACTGGCAAATATCACGCAAAATTAGACACGCTAGATACCCAAACATTTTCGACAGTAAAGCCAAACAAACAATCAACTGATTATGTAAAACTGGCTGAACAAAATAACTTAAACTTACAAGTTGCAAAAGTAACGGTCGATATTGCTAAAGATCAAATTGATTTAGCGCAATCTGGGCACTATCCAAAACTAACCCTTAATGCAACTTATGGGGATTCATTAACCGATTATAATAGCAACACCATGAAGCCTCGTGGTGATAGCGCAACGGTTGGTCTTGATTTTACTGTGCCGATTTATTCTGGTGGTGCAACAACTGCAGCAACAGAGCAAGCCCGTGCATTTTACGTTGCTGCTAGTGAAGACTTAGAAGCATCATTGCGTGGTGTAACTCGCTCTGTTATTACATCTTATAATCAAGTTGTGTCTGACATTGCTACCTTTAAAGCACTTGAGCAAGCTGTTGTTTCAGCAGAAAGTGCATTAAAAGCCACCGAAGCCGGGTTTGAGGTGGGTACTCGTACCATTGTTGACGTACTCATTAGCACGCAAAATCTGTACAATGCAAAAAGTAACCTAGCCAATGTACGTTACCGCTACGTGGTTTCTACATTACGCTTAAAGCAAGCCGCTGGTACCCTTACCAGTGAAGACTTAATTGCTATTAATCAGGGATTAAAAGCTATTTAAGCAATTAATTCCATCGGTATTTAACTATCAAGCCAGCTTAATGCTGGCTTTTTTGTGTTTTTAAACACATACAGTTAAACTACGTCTTTTATTTTCTGAGATGTTTTTTTGTGGTTAATTCCTCTGCTTTCAAGCTGTCTTTTTTAGGTCCTCGCTATTGGTTAACTTGGGTTGGCGTATTTTTTCTTTATCTGATCTCATGGCTTCCTCATAAACTACAATTACTAATGGGTAAATATTTAGGCCGTTTAGTACACCGCTTTATGAAGAAGCGCCGACACATTGCCGAAGTAAATATTAAACTGTGTTTTCCAGATATGCCTGAGAACGAACAACAACAACTAGTGCTAGAAAATATGGAGAATACCGGTATCGCCATGATGGAAACAGGTATGGCATGGTGGTGGCCGCAGTGGCGAGTGAATAATGTATTCGGCTCAATTAAAGGATTAGAACATCTAGAAAAAATTAATCAATCGGGCAAAGGGGCTTTGTTGTTAGTCCCCCACATTCTACACTTAGAAATGGCCAGCCGAGTGATGGGAATAAACTGTCAAGGTGTTGGCTTTTATCGCCCGCACAACAATCCGTTAATTGAATATTTTACAACTAATGGCCGTTTACGCTCTAATGAGTTTTTAATTGGCAAACGTGACGTTAAAGGGCTACTACAAGCGCTTAAAAACAAAAAAGTGTGTTACTACTTACCAGATCAAGACTATGGCCGAAAGCGCTGTGAGTTTGCTCCTTTTTTCGCAGTCACTGAAGCGGCAACAACTACAGGAACGCTATTATTCGCGGCGAGTAAACATTGTGAGGTCGTCAGTTTTGCTAGCCACCGTGACAAAGACGGTAAGTATCACCTAGAAATATTCCCGTTGCTTGAAAATTTCCCAAGTGGCGATGACAAACAAGATGTGACACGGGTGAATCAACGCATGGAACAGGCTGTAGCAATAGCACCCGAGCAATACATGTGGCTACACAGACGTTTTAAAACCCGACCTGACGAAAACGCGCCTTCTTACTATAAGTAGAAGATGACTTTCGTGGTTTAATATGATTTTATGAACAAACACAAAAACAAGAGTATGAGTTATGTGGTTTTGGGTTAAGCATTTATCACTAGCAGTTATATTAATAATCGCCGCCATTTATTTTTTATTTGGTCATGGCCCAGTTATGGACATGAAAGAAACAAAAAATGCTGCTGCGCAAGGGTTATCGCGGTTTTATTCGGCGTTGCGTAATCAAGTAAATAAAAATAATGAACGAGATAAATATGTTTTAAAACTACCAAAACCTGAGTTAAATATTGATGCAGCATTAATTGAACGCGCGCGAGTTGTCGAGCCATCATCTCCAAATTGGACGGGTGAGTTCACAGCAAGACGTTTTGAAAATGGGTCGACTCTAAAAAAAGTGATGTCGCAATACGCACGCAATGAAGATATCGTGCTCTATTGGTATTTAAGCAAAGACTACGTCGTTAAAGATCATTTTCGAGTAGATAGTAATTTCAACTCGACTTTATACCAAGTTGGCCGTGCTATAAATGATGATTTTGAAAACGAGGTATACACCTTCTTTTGCTTTAAACAAAGGGCTGCAGTGATTACTGAGCTCCCCTCCGAATATGTTCGAGAAAACTGCCGCCGTTTAAAGAGTTAGTATTTATTTGAGCTTGAGAAAATACATATTTTATCAAGCTCTAGTTCGTCAGAATAAACCTAGTTATTCAGCCCAAAAATTTCCTGCCAAGCTTTAGTAACCAAACTAATATGCTCACTAAGCTCTTCACGGCTAACACAACGCCCTTGCTGATCCAAACTTAGCACATGGTAGCGCGAGCGATATTCAATGTAGGCTGCAATCAGCCCTTGTTTCAACGGTGTATCAATACAACCTAATCGAGCTGCGTCAGTCAGAATTCTCACATTATCTGAAAAAGTCGTTAACTGAGAAAATGTATGTGCGTTTTTTAGCACCAGGTACTGGGTTATAAACTCAATATCAGCCATGCCACCGGCATCTTGTTTTAAATCAAACTGCGTGTCATTGCCTTTAGCTAAGTGACTGCGCATCTTCTCACGCATCTTGATAACATCACCTTTTAGCACGGCATTATCACGCTGCTGCGACAGTATTTCTAAGCGGATTTGCTCAAACCTTTGTTGCAGTTCTTCTTGCCCTAAAATCATTCTTGAGCGTACTAGCGCTTGGTGCTCCCAGGTCCAAGCTTGCGTTAATTGATAATGATGGAAACTTTCTAGATTAATAGCCATCAACCCGGAGGCTCCTTCTGGCCTCAAACGTGTATCGAGCTCATATAAAATACCGGATGCCGTACGCGTATTAAATAAATGCATTAAGCGCTGCGCGAGTTTTAAATAAAACTGCCTAGAGGATATACTTTTTTCGCCATTTGTTTGGCTTGTACCATCGTGGTTATGTACAAAAACTAAATCCAAATCCGAATCATAACCGACTTCAAAACCTCCTGTTTTACCATATGCTATAACGCCAAACCCTTTGTTTTCATCATCTGTATTGGGCGGAATACCAAAACGCGTGGCCATTTGCTGCCAAGCGATGTTTACGGCTTGGTCAACAATCGCTTCAGCAAGCGCTGTTAAGTGATCGCTAACCTTCATTACATCCAAAACGCCTGTCGCATCAGCTGCGGCTATACGTAACTGATGAGTTTGCTTAAATTGGCGTAACGCCTCCATTTGCTGCTCTAAATCTTCACTATCTATACGTAAAAAATATTGTCTGACTTCATCTTTATAAGCCGTTAATGGCGTGGGTTTATAAAGCACAGCAGGATCTATCAGCTCATCAAGCAAAATTGGGTAACGAGAAATATGTTCGCCTATCCATTTACTGTGACAACAAAGAGTAACTAGTTGTTTAAGCGCGCCGGGGTTTTCATACAGCAGCTCAAGATAAGCAGTACGTGAAATAATTTTATTAAGTACCTGGCTGATCATACTAAACACAGCCCCAGATGCATTGCACTGGGATAGTTGTTTAAGTAGCAGCGGCATCAATTTATCGAGAATATCACGTCCTCGTAGTCCGATTTTAGCTTTTGCCAAATGTGCTTTAAAGTCACTTAAAGGCTGCTGCCAATCATTTTTAGGTGTCGTTAATAAACTTATATCATTGTGCTCCCAAGTGCTGACGAACGCACTTTCACATGGATCTTCCGGTTCACTTTCATAGCCTATCACTAACTCAAACTCATTGTGGACGCAGCTCATAACTGTATTAATTTCACTCAATGTATCGGCAAAGTCAGTTTGCGCTAATAAAAAATTTAATCGCTGCTGATTTAACTCATCATCAGGCAAAGTTTGTGTTTGCTGATCGTCAAAAATCTGTAAGTACTGTTCAACTTTACGTAAAAACAAGTAATTACTTTGTAGGAGTTTAGCTTCGTCTGAAGCTATTACATTGGTTGCACTTAGTTCTGAAAGTGCTTTAAGCAGTGATTGCGTTTGTAAATTAGCCTCACGTCCACCGCGAACCATTTGCAATGCCTGTACCACAAATTCAACTTCACGTATGCCACCAGCACCGAGCTTAATATTATTAGTTAAGCGTTTACGCCTCACCTCTTGGGCAATCATTTGCTTCATTTTACGCAGTGATTCTATCACTGAAAAATCAATATAACGGCGATAAACAAACGGCTTTAATAACTGATAAAACTCATCACTATATTGAGTTTTCTCACCAATTAAACGGCCTTTGAGCATGGCATAACGCTCCCACTCACGACCTTGCTCTTGGTAATAATCTTCTATTGCATTAAAACTCATCACTAACGGACCGCTTTCACCAAAAGGGCGAAGTCGCATATCGACTCTAAATACTTGCCCATCTGCTGTATTTTGGTTCAATGACGCAATCAGCTTTTGCGCAACTTTAGTATAAAACACTTGCGCTTCAATTGAACGTCGACCACCTTGCGTTTTAACACTGTGCGGATAAGCAAATATCAAATCGATATCAGAGGAATAATTAAGCTCTTTTCCCCCTAGCTTTCCCATCCCTAAAACCAGCATTTGCATAGCGTTGCCCTGCTCATCCACAGGCTCACCATTAACTTTAGCTACTTGTGCAAAAGCCCAACGATTAGCACCATCGATTAAGCTGTCTGCCAGCATAGAAATATAGCGAATACTATCTGCTATATCGTTATCACAACACAGATCCAAGAATGCCACTTTGAGCCAATAGCGCTCTCTGTACTGGCGGAGTATTTTATAGCCTACAACTTCATCTATATTACTAAGCTCATAGCCTAAAAAAGGACAAGGGCAGTCCCGCAATAACATGTCACGCTCAGAAAGCAACATGTCAATAAGCTCTGGTTGAGACTCCAAACAACGCCAAGCAAATTCACTCAAGCCAAGTAGCTTGATAATTTTCTCGTTTACTGGACGCTCAGCATATAGTTCTGCAAAGCGTTCCGTACCAAGGGTCTGTATTTGTGTGGGGAGTTGTTGGCTCATTAAATACTCTCTTTTATATCAGCAGTAATCATACTAGAATGAAATTATTAATTATTATCTAGGTTCAACATGTCATATTTGTCTTTATCTAACACTAGTTTACTCGCGATTGCCATTTGTTTTACGGTTATTTGTTTAACTGTAATAGGCTTACGAGGGCTAAACCATTTCAAGGCAAAGCAAGCTTTGAAAGAAGAACTTGCTCAACATGACAACTTTGCCATGGGTATTAGTTTTGCTTCAGAGATAAGTGTAGTTGTTGCAACCATTGCCTATTTGTTTGAGGAAATTAGCATCAGCGCAGCACAATCAAACCCCTTAAAGGTTATTACATTAATTGTGCTTTTATTTAGCTTCATTAAAATCGGTCACTTAATTCATCGTAAATGGATTTTGCATCGGTTTAATGAAGAAGCCGCTATTTTAAAACAAAACGTCTGTGCCGCTTTAGTTGATTCAGGCATGTTGGTCGCTAACTGTATTATTACCTTAGGCCTTTATAACTGGTCACATACTCAAGGATTTAGTAGCTTACTAATCGCATTTGTTAGCTTCTTTTTATTGCAGGGAATTTTTGCTTTAGATAGTAAATTACGCGAATATCGCTTTGCTAGAGCAAATCAAGGTGCCTCGTTGCAAAGTAACTTCAATCTAGAAAACACCTCTATAGGCATACGTTATGCTGGAAAATCAATCGGCTTATCGCTGGCTATTTATGCAGGATTGGCAAGCGCAATTTTCCATAACGGAAAAATGGTAGAGAATATCTTCACATTAGCTTTACATTGCGGCACGATGTGGTTATTACTGTATATACTAACGGCCATTATTAAGTACATTTCTTTACCTAATATTGATACTGCACTTGAAATTGACCATCAAGATAACATTGGTATTGCCTGTATCGAATTTGCTGTTTTCAGCGTTATAGGCTATTTACTTATTAGTATGTTTTCAATTTAGCTATTGAAAATACCAACATGTGGGGCCCCATGCCGTTTAAAGTAGATAATTACTTGTTGATCGATAATGACAGTGAATTTAGCCGACAATTCACTGAACACTATTTTGGTCAAGCTAGTACCCCTAGCACTTTAGTAGTTGCTGGTATAAATACCCGCCAGCTCGTAAAATTGATGTTTGATGAGCTTATCAAAGATTATTGTTACTGTGATTTTAATAATGAAATTAGCGTGTCAGAGTTGGCAAGCTACTTACACGAGCATCATGACATTGCTGGAGTGCTATTTAATCAAACTGACTATTTACTCGCTGATGACAATCAACGCTTTATTTTCAACTCACTGCACAGTGTACGATTTTTAGTAAATGAGATTGACGGCGGTTATCATTTTGAACCTGTCACCGAACAAGCACAAAATAACCACTTATCTTGCCAAGATGATATTGCAGAAACACCTCTAGATTTAAACGCCTTAAATGAAAAAATAAACAGTTAAAGTTTAGTTCTGCTAATAATATTTGCACCAAAGAGCAGCGTTACATACCATAAGCTATATTAGCTATTTATCTTAAGGTCATCATGCGCGTTCCTCATATATATCAAACAAGCGAAATCGCACTTTCAACCCCCGTTCATTTAAACGATGATGCAGCAGGTCATATTGGTCGAGTGTTACGTATGAAGCTGGGTGAACAAATATCATTATTTAACGGCCAAGGCGGTGAATACTTGTGTGAACTCATAGAAGTTGGCAAAAAGTCTGTCGTTGCTATGCCTCTTGAATTTAACGACATAGACGTTGAATCACCATTGAGAATTCATTTAGGCCAAGGTATATCTCGCGGCGATAAAATGGACTTTACCATTCAAAAGTCCGTCGAATTAGGTATCACAGAGATCACCCCAATTTTTAGTAAACGCTGTGGTGTTAAGCTCAGCCCTGAGCGTTTAGCAAAGAAACACCAACAATGGCAAAAAATAGCCATTTCAGCCGCAGAGCAATCTGGCCGTAATCGTATTACCACCATTCATCCTCCTATTGATATAAGTGAATGGCTAAAACAAAGCAGTGATGAAATAAAGCTGACTCTGCACCCACGTGCCGAACATTCAATTAAGACAATTACAGTACCAAAAAGTGGTGTCCGCTTTTTAGTTGGCCCTGAAGGCGGCTTTACTGATGAAGAAATAGCACAAACCAAACAGCAAGACTTTACAGATATTCGAATAGGGCCAAGAGTTTTGCGAACTGAAACCGCCGCTTTAACGGTCTTAAGTGCATTACAATTACAGTTTGGTGATTTAGCTAATTGAAATTACTAAAAGCACCCTCATATCTATTGCAACATATTTAGTAAGGCAACGACATGGCAATTAAGTTAGGTATAATTTCAGATCCAATCAGCGGGTTTAACATCAAAAAAGACACTGGTTTTGCAATGATGATGCAAGCTCAAAGTCGTGGCTATGAAATTTATTACATGGAAATGGATGATTTATCTCTACGCAAAGGTAAAGCCTTTGCAACAGCAGCTAAAGCACAAGTCTTTGATGATGAAAACCACTGGTACGAACTAGCAGAAAAAACCACCATTGCCCTTGCCGATCTAGACGTAATATTAATGCGTAAAGATCCGCCGTTTGACACTGAGTATATTTACGCAACCTATATTTTAGAACGCGCCGAACTTGAAGGTACATTAATTGTAAACAAGCCACAAAGCCTACGTGATGCTAACGAAAAACTCTTTACTGCGTGGTTTAGTGAGCATACGCCAGATACCCTAGTCACTAGAGATAAACATCAAATTAGAGCATTTTTAGCTGAGCACAAAGATATTATTCTCAAACCTTTAGATGGGATGGGTGGTGCATCTATTTTTAGAGTGACAGAAAACGATGCCAATATTGGGGTCATTTGCGAAACACTGACCGAGCACGGTAGCCGCTTTGCCATGGCGCAAAATTACATCCCAGAGATCAAACAAGGTGACAAGCGCGTTTTAGTAGTTGATGGCGAGGTTATCCCCTATTGTTTAGCCCGTATCCCACAAAACGGTGAAACCCGCGGCAATTTAGCAGCTGGTGGCCGTGGTGAAGCCCGCCCGATTAGTGAGTCTGATTTAAAAATAGCGCAAGCAGTTGCACCTACCTTAAAAGCAAAAGGCTTGGTTTTTGTTGGGCTAGATATTATTGGCGATAAACTAACAGAAATAAACGTAACAGCGCCTACTTGCGTAAAAGAGATTGAGGCTGCTTACGATATTTCAATCACGGGCATCTTATTTGATGCGATAGAGAGAAAACTAAGCCATACTTAATTTACAACATAATAAAAGGGTAACGTTATGCAATCATTAGAAAATCACTTTTTAATCGCGATGCCATCAATGCAAGACCCTTTTTTTAAACGTGCTGTAACATATATTTGTGAGCACAATGAAGACGGGGCTATGGGGCTGGTAATTAATCAGCCTATTAACATCACTGTTGGTGATTTACTTGATAAAATTGAAATCGATAACGATAAAACCAATCAAGCTTCACAAGTCGCCGTTTTTGCTGGTGGTCCGGTTAAAACAGACCGTGGGTTTGTTTTACACTCACCTAAACCAGGTTATGCTGCAAGCCAGGAGCTTAGCAGTGATATTATGATCACCACTTCAAAGGACGTACTTGCCAGTCTTACTACCACACAAGCCCCAGAGCAATTTATAATTACGTTAGGCTATGCGGGTTGGGAGCAAGGTCAACTAGAGCAAGAACTACTTGAGAATTCATGGCTTATCATCAAGGCAGATCCTGACATTATTTTTAATACTCCAGTAGAGCAACGTTGGGAAAAAGCCGTTGAAACATTGGGTTTTGATATTAGCCAACTAAGCGCCGAAGCAGGACACGCCTAAACGCTTGTAACTTGATATAGAAGATACAATGAGTAAGAAACAACTAAAGCCCAAAGGTGAACGTACCGTTATGGGCTTTGATTTTGGTACTACCAGTATTGGTATTGCTATAGGACAAGAGCTTACAGGCTCAGCGTCTAGCTTAAGTGCAGTAAAAGCTAGAGACGGTATTCCAAACTGGGATTTTATTAAAAAACACGTTGATGAATGGCAACCCGATCTATTAGTGGTTGGCTTACCGCTGAATATGGATGGTACAAATCAAGAGGTTACTTTTAAAGCCAAAAAGTTTGCCAACCGCTTGCATAATAACTTTGGGCTGCCTGTAGAGACTCAAGACGAGCGTTTAACTACAGCTGATGCCAAAGCTCGGTTATTTGAACAAGGCGGTTATAAGAGCTTAGGCAAAGGCAATGTGGATAACATGTCTGCCGTTATTATTCTCGAAAGCTACTTTGAACAAGCTTACGGGTAAGGGGTAGGTTAATAATCACTTGATCGGTCAGCTCAGGAATAAATCCAGCTTGCCGATACGCCCTTTCGATTGCACCTTGTTAACGCATTATTTGCAAGCCTTTTTGTAATGCAGCAAACGCCCTGTCAAGCAGCCTAGTGTTTCTAAAATTGACTTTACCAACTTGGTAATCAAAGCGTTTTTTTTAACCCACCCAAATGTAATACCTTCTGGGCAATGCTCATATCGACCACATCACAGCGAATGAATTTACCGCCAAAACCGTTAATTTTATCGAGGGTTTCACCGTCTAAAAAACGGACGTAATCATGGTAAACGTCATCCCGTAAATAAATAGGGATGACACCTTGTTGAGAAATAGCAAAAAACGGTGTGCTTAAACTGATAAACAGCAACGCCAAAAAACACCATTTAGGACTACTTTGCATATTACGAATCTTTTTGGTCTAAACCATCTATGGTTACACCTTGTAAAAAGCCAGCTCCCTGCTGTTCGTTATCTCTTAATTTAATCATCAAACGTAAATCATTTGGTGAGTCAGCATGGTGCAATGCATCTGCATAGCTTATACGTTGTTGCTTGTATAGCTCAAATAAAGCTTGATCAAAGGTTTGCATCCCCATATCTTTTGACTTAGCCATCGCTTCTTTAATACCGCCAATATCACCTTTTTTAATTAGTTCGCCGATGATTGGTGTATTAAGTAAAATCTCAATTGCAGCAA
This sequence comes from Pseudoalteromonas mucoides, assembly GCF_049257175.1. Lineage (NCBI taxonomy): Bacteria > Pseudomonadati > Pseudomonadota > Gammaproteobacteria > Alteromonadales > Pseudoalteromonadaceae > Pseudoalteromonas > Pseudoalteromonas mucoides. Next base: position 179,743 of record NZ_JBMMUC010000005.1, on the reverse strand, counting down.
CACGACTATTTCCATCAGCAGTAGGCACTAATTGTTGAGCTATGATTGCACGTAAATTTAAGGATAAATCATACTTTAGCTTATCGTGCTTTTCTTTTGGCACAAGATGCATAATTCGGTCGATTGCTTGGTTGGCGTTGTTCGCGTGCAAAGTAGCAACACACAAATGCCCAGTTTCGGCAAAGCTTAGTGCATATTCCATGGTTTCTTGCGAACGAATTTCACCAATCAATATAACATCTGGCGCTTGGCGTAAGGAACTTTTAAGAGCGGATTCAAAGCTCTCTGTATCAAGCCCAACTTCGCGCTGAGTAATAATACTTTTACGGTGCTCATGAACAAATTCAATCGGGTCTTCTATGGTTAAAATATGACCTCGCTGGTTACGATTGCGATAACCCAATAGCGCCGCTAATGAAGTTGATTTACCTGTGCCAGTACCACCTACAAACAGCACCAAACCACGTTTAGCCATTATGACATCGGTCAGAGTTGAAGGAAGGCCTAATTCATTCACATCAGGTATTGTAGTCACAATGCGACGAATAACCATCCCAGCACAATCACGTTGCCAAAATGCAGAAACCCTAAAGCGCCCTTCATCAGTAGCAATGGCAAAATTACACTCTTTAGAGTTATGAAATTCGGCCTTTTGCTTTTCACTCATTGCCGATTCAACTAACGCTAAGGACTCCTCATCCGAAATTTTATCGTCTCCCAATGCAATCAATTCGCCATTAATTTTAGCGCTGACCGGTAGCTGACTCGAAACAAATAAATCAGAAGCTTGCTTGTTTATCATCAGTTGTAAAAAATAGTTAAGAGAATGAGTCATTATATTTCTTATCCTTTGGTCTAGCCGCCAAAATTAGTTTTATCTTGCGCTTTAGCGCGTGCTTCTGCGTTAGAAACCACACCGTGATTCACCAAATTTATTAAACATTGATCCATTGTTTGCATACCATGAGACGAACCTGTTTGAATAGATGAATACATTTGCGCAATTTTATCTTCACGAATTAAGTTACGAATAGCAGGGACGCCAATCATAATTTCGTGGGCTGCAACTCGCCCACCGCCAACTTTTTTCAACAATGTTTGCGAAATAACCGCACGCAGTGATTCAGAAAGCATTGAGCGTACCATGTCTTTTTCTTCACCTGGGAACACATCAATAATACGGTCAATGGTTTTAGGTGCTGAGGTGGTGTGCAGTGTACCAAAAACTAAGTGCCCTGTTTCAGCCGCCGTCATAGCAAGACGAATGGTTTCCAAATCACGAAGCTCACCGACCAAAATAACATCGGGGTCTTCGCGTAATGCACTACGTAACGCGTTGGAGAAACTGTGGGTATCGCGATGAACTTCACGCTGGTTAATGAGTGACAGTTTATTGTCATGAACAAATTCGATAGGGTCTTCGATGGTTAAAATATGGTGATGTTTATTTTGGTTAATATAATCGACCATCGCCGCCAAAGTTGTTGATTTACCCGAGCCTGTCGGCCCTGTAACAAGCACTAGACCTCTTGGATTATCAGAAATTGTCTTGAAGATATCAGGTGCACCTAAATCATCCAGTGTAAGCACTTCACTTGGGATAGTACGAAATACCGCAGCGGGTCCACGGTTAGAATTAAATGCATTCACACGAAAACGAGCAAGGTTAGGAACTTCAAACGAAAAATCCACTTCTAGGTTTTGCTCGTAGTCCTTACGTTGATTATCGTTCATAATATCGTAGACTAAGCTGTTTACATCTTTGTCTTCCAGAGCTGGAATATTAATTCGACGCACATCGCCATCAACTCGGATCATCGGCGCAACCCCTGATGATAAGTGTAAATCGGATGCTTTATGCTGCACACTAAAGGCTAATAATTCGGTAATATCCATTTATGACTCCACAACTAACTGATAAATATATGGTTACAATAGCAGAACGACTTAAATCCGCCTACGCTAGAATTGCATTAGCGGCAAAAAAAAATAACCGCAACGAGCAAGATATTCGCTTACTTGCCGTCTCTAAAACAAAACCTGCTGACTTTATTTTAGCGGCTTATCAACAAGGCCACCGAGAATTTGGTGAATCCTATGTTCAAGAAGCTGTTGATAAAGTAACCCAACTTGCAGATTATAGCGATATTGTTTGGCATTTTATTGGCCCCATTCAATCAAATAAAACTGCATTAGTGGCAACTCACTTTGACTGGGTGCAAAGTATCGAACGTGAAAAAATAGCCAAGCGTTTAAACGATCAACGCCCAAGTAATAAAGACCCGCTAAATGTGTTGATTCAAGTTAATATCAGTCTAGAAGATGCTAAGTCCGGTTGCCACCCAGATGATGTAGCCGCATTGGCGCAGTTTGTTAATGACAGCCCCAATTTAGCTCTGCGTGGGCTAATGGCAATTCCAGCCAAAACAGACGACATACAGCAACAAATGCAATATTTTGAGCAATTGAAGGCTTGCTTTGATAGACTTAAGACCCAATATTCTCAAATAGACACCTTGTCGATGGGAATGAGTGGTGATGTTGAAGCAGCGATTGCGTCGGGATCAACCATGGTACGCATCGGCACGGATATTTTTGGCCAACGAAGCTAAGGTGATAACTAAGATATGTCAGATAAAACAATTGCATTCATAGGCACAGGTAATATGAGCTACGCCATTATTGGCGGCATGGTAAAAAAAGGGTTTGCAGCTTCAAGCATTATCGCTACAAATCGTAATCAAGAAAAACTTGCTAAGGTAGCAGCGGACTTCGGGGTAAACACTACCTCAGATAATAACGCAGCACTGCGTGACGCCGATGTGATTGTGTTATCAGTTAAACCACAAATGATGGGCGATTTATGTCAATCATTCCAAGATTCAGGCATCGACTTTAGTGACAAGCTCTTTATTTCTGTCGCTGCAGGTCTCACTGTAAAGCGTCTTCGAGAAATGTTAGGTCAGAAGGTAAAAATGGTTCGCTGTATGCCTAATACTCCCTCATTGCTTGGTCGTGGTGTGTCAGGTTTATTTGGTGATGGTGAAACAACCGATGAGCATGCTTTTGTGCAACAGGTTTTTGAATCTACTGGCATTGCTGTATGGGTTGAACAAGAATCGCAGATTAACGATGTTATAGCTGTCACGGGTTCATCACCGGCTTACTTTTTCTTATTTATGGAAGCCATTGAAGAAAAAGCTAAAGCACTGGGCTTTAATGATGAAGATGCTCGTAGCCTAGTCCAACAAACCGCTTTAGGCGCCGCTGAAATGGCCTTATCACAACCTGATATTAGTATTTCGCAATTACGCGCAAACGTAACATCTAAAGGTGGTACGACTCACGCTGCGGTTGAACATTTAAAAGCTCAAGGTTTAACAGGTACTGTTGCTGATGCGATGGATGCTTGTATTGCCCGCGCCGAACAAATGGAACAAGAACTTTAACTAAGCTGATATGCTTATTTTTCGAGGTAAATTATGAATGCCATGCAATTTTTAGTCGGGATTGTATTTGATCTGTTTTTAATGGTGGTATTGCTGCGCTTTTGGTTGCAAGCAGCCAAAGCTGACTTTTACAACCCATTGAGCCAGTTTGTAGTTAAAGCAACTTCGTTTGCTGTAAACCCATTGCGTAAAATAATTCCCGGTTTTGGTGGGCTTGACCTTGCCTCATTGTTATTGGCATTCATTGTTGCAATAGCTAAAATTTCTACCTTGATGCTTATGTTTTATGGTGGTTGGGATGCACAAACCGTGTTTGTTTCTGCCTTAATTACAGTGATAAAAGAAGGCTTAAACTTATTATTTTGGGTACTCATTATCCGCGCTTTATTAAGCTGGGTAAGCCAAGGTTATAACCCTATTGAAGCTGTATTTCATCAACTTACTGAGCCAATGCTTAAGCCGATCCGCAAAATTTTACCGCCTTTAGGTGGTTTTGATTTATCAATCCTAGTATTGATTATCGCACTGCAATTTGCACAAATCTTATTTATGGATTTTATAGGTTAAGCACTCCCTTTCCCAGAGGCCTTTATAGGCCTCTTCCTTTATGAGTCATTTATGAAAAAGCTAGCAAGTATCTTATTTTTCGCACTGGCAGGAATTACCTTTAGTGCCCACAGTGAACAAATGCAAGGTGCGCAATATAAAGAGCTTGGCCCGTGGCAAGTTCACTATATCGCCTTCCCATCAACCTTTGTTCAGCCGAAAATTGCGCAAGCCTATGGCCTTGAGCGCAGTAACTATAAAGGCATTGTCAATATTTCGATTTTAAAAAATGATGCCAATAATACCGCACAAACAGCGTCACTTTCGGGAACGGCAAAGAACTTATTAGGTAACAAACAAACTTTAGAGTTTAAAGAAGTGATTGAAGGTGATTCAATTTATTATCTTGCCCAAGTAAAATTTACCAACGAGGAAATTTTACGGTTTGATATCGAGATCAAACAAAATAATCAATTTCAAAAATTGCAGTTTCAACAAAAATTTTACGTAGATTAAATCATGAAAAAAACCTTAGTTTTAGCCACTGGTAACCAAGGAAAGGTAACTGAATTAGCAAAGATGCTAAGCTCTCTAGAAATAGAAGTGTTACCACAAAGCGATTTTAACGTCCCAGAAGTACCAGAGACGGGCACTACATTCGTAGAAAATGCGATTATTAAAGCTCGCCATGCAGCAAAAATAACAGGACACCCAGCCATTGCGGATGACTCTGGTTTAGAGGTTGATGGCCTCAATGGTGCACCAGGCGTTTATTCAGCCCGCTTTGCTGGCGTTAATGCAAACGATCAAGACAACATAGATAAACTATTAGTTGAGTTAGGTGATAACCCCGTTCGCAGCGCCCGCTTTTGGTGTGTATTAGTATTGATGCGCCACGCAGATGACCCTACCCCACTCATTTGTAGTGCCAGCTGGGAAGGGCAAATTACGCAAAGCCAAGATGGTCAAGGTGGTTTTGGTTATGACCCTATCTTTTATGTGCCTGAACTTGATTGCACCAGTGCCCAGCTTAGTAAAGAGCAAAAAAATACCATTAGCCATCGAGGCCAAGCATTAAAAGCCTTATTAACAGAGCTTAAACTTAAAGGCGGCCTGTGAAATTACCCCCTTTAAGTTTATATGTGCACGTACCTTGGTGCGTGCAAAAATGCCCTTATTGTGACTTTAATAGTCATGGGCAAAAAGGCGATATTCCTGAAAAAGAATACGTTCAACATTTAATCGATGATTTAAAAACTGACTTACACCTTGTCCAAGGGCGTAAAATTCACTCGATATTTATTGGCGGTGGTACCCCGAGCTTATTAACAGGCAACGCTTATGTCAGCTTATTAAACGCCGTTGATTCTCTCATTGGCTTATCTGATGACTGTGAAATCACGCTAGAGGCTAACCCTGGTACGGTAGAAACCGGGCGCTTTAAAGAATATGTTGCCGCAGGTATTAATCGAATATCGATTGGTGTGCAGAGCATGCAAAATGACAAGCTAAAAGCGCTCGGCCGTATTCATGGCGCTGATGAAGCCACTTACGCAGCAGAGCAAGCTCATGAAGCTGGTTTAAATAGCTTTAACCTCGATTTAATGCATGGGTTACCGGGGCAATCTGTTGATGATGCTCTTAGTGACTTAAAAAAAATCATTGCGTTAAACCCGCCTCATATATCTTGGTATCAACTCACTATTGAAGCCAATACGCAGTTTGCCTCTAAGCCCCCAACGCTTCCACCTGACGACACCTTGTGGGATATTCAAGAACAAGGACAAGCATTGCTCGCGCAAGCAGGTTACCAGCAATATGAAATTTCAGGTTATGCAAAACCTGGCTTTCAATGTCAGCATAACTTGAATTATTGGCGATTTGGCGACTATTTAGGTATCGGTTGTGGGGCACATGGTAAGGTTACTGATGCAAAAACAGGAATTATTACTCGCACCGAAAAAGTAAAACACCCTCGCGGGTATATGGATTTGGCTAAACCGTATTTATTTAAGCAATGGCCTGTAGAGCAAGACGACTTACCCTTTGAATTCTTTATGAATCGTTTTCGTCTATTCGAAGCGTGTCCAAAGAGTGATTTACATGCACTTACAAATTTATCGTTACAGAGCCAATCTGAAGCCTTGAATAAAGCAGTAAATACAGGCTTACTAATTGATAGGGATAGCCATTGGCAGGTAAGCCAAAAAGGTCATCGTTTTTTAAATGACCTGCTAGAATTGTTTGTATAGTTGTAACGCCTAAGCAGTTTCAACTTCATATTAATAATAAGTAATTTATAACCTTTATTGGTTTCTAACAACAAAAGGGAAAACATGCGTAAACTAACCTTTATCGCTGCCGCAGTGAGTATTGCACTGCTAGGTGGCTGCCAGCAAACGCCTGAGCAACAAAGTACTCCTAGCGTACAAGCACAACCTGTACAGAGTGAAATCGACAAAGCTAATGCCTTTTTTGAAGATACCTTTAACCGTGATGTAATGAGCAGCCCGGTTTACCAAACTTATATGGGTATCAAAAAAGATTACGATAAGTGGGATGATGGCAGCGAAGAGCGTGCTCTTAAAGACTTGCAGCAAACTAAAGACGACTTAGTAGCACTCAATGCGATTAACCGTGATTTACTGGATGAAAGTACTAAAGTTAGCTACGACTTAAAAAAACAAGATCTCGAAAATACGATTGCTGACTTTAAATGGCGTTACCACAATTACCCGGTAAACCAAATGTTTGGCGTTCATTCGATGATCCCTGCATTTTTAATTAACCAACACCAAGTCGCAGATGTTGCAGACGCTAAAGCGTATATCTCACGCTTGAACGGCGTAACTACAGTTATCGACCAACTTATCAAAGATCTAGAAGTTCGTGCAGACAAAGGTATTATTGCGCCTAAGTTCGTGTTTCCTCACGTCATTGACTCTAGCCAAAACATCATTATCGGTGCGCCATTTGAAAAAGGCGAAGACTCAACATTACTCGCTGACTTCAAACGTAAAGTAACAGCGTTAGAGATAGATCAAGCCGACAAAGACGCTTTGATCAGTGATGCTGAACAAGCACTCAAAGCCGCTGTAAAACCATCTTACTCTAAGCTAATCAATTACCTTGCTCAGCTTGAAAAGCGCGCAGATGATCGTGACGGTGCATGGAAGTTCCCTGACGGCGAAGCGTTTTATAACAATGCGTTAGCCCGTACTACCACCACAGACCTAACGGCGAAAGAAATTCACACCATAGGTTTAGCTGAAGTATCACGCATTCATGATGAAATGCGCGAAATCAAAGATAAAGTTGGCTTTAAAGGCGATTTAAAAGCCTTTATGCAGTTTATGAAAACTGACAAACAATTTTATTATCCAAATACAGCACAAGGTAAGCAACGCTACCTTGATGAAGCCACAGGCCTTATTGATAATATGAAGTCTCGCTTAGATGAGTTATTCATTGTTAAGCCAAAAGCTGATCTTAAAGTAAAAGCTGTAGAAGCATTCCGCGAAAAAGCCGCTGGTAAAGCATTTTACCAACAACCTGCGCCTGATGGCTCACGCCCTGGTATTTATTATGCCAACCTTTACGACATGGAAGCGATGCCAACGTATCAAATGGAAGCGTTGGCTTACCATGAAGGTATTCCGGGTCACCATATGCAAATTGCTATTTCGCAAGAGCTTGAGGGTGTGCCTAAATTCCGTAAATTCGGTGGCTACACAGCCTATATCGAAGGCTGGGGTTTATACTCTGAATTACTACCAAAAGAAATGGGCCTGTATGAAGACCCTTACTCTGACTTTGGGCGCTTATCAATGGAATTATGGCGTGCATGTCGTTTAGTTGTAGATACCGGTATCCACGAAATGAGGTGGACTCGCCAACAAGGTATTGACTACTACGTAAATAACACACCAAACGCCACCTCTGACGGTGTTAAAATGGTTGAGCGTCACGTTGTAATGCCTTCACAAGCAACTGCGTACAAAGTAGGTATGTTGAAAATTTTAGAACTACGTGAAGATGCGAAAGTAAAACTTGGCGACAAGTTTGATATCCGTGAATTTCATGACGTAGTACTTAAAAATGGCGCAGTGCCACTTAATGTACTTGAAAGCTTTGTTGATCAGTGGGTAGCAAGTAAATCAGTTTAAAAACTACTTTGCTTTAAACCTAAAAAAGGCCGCATTTGCGGCCTTTTGCTATTGCATCAAACTTAGAGTTTTTTATTTATCAAACAACATAAAACCTGCTCAATAAAGTACTCTATAAACTAGCTTACTTTACGCTTTTTCAAGCAAAGTACGTGCAACAGTACGCATACCAACGGTTGTTGCGCCAGCAGCCCACTGACCTGTGCTGCCCATATTAAACGCAGCAGCTAAATCTATGTGTACCCAGCCTTTACCATCGTTTGGTACAAAGCGTGATAAGAAACCCGCTGCATTTGATGCGCCACCGTAACCGCCACCTTTTTGCGCACGGCTATTTGCAGTATCAGCATAAGGCGATGGGCAGTTTTGTTGGTGCCACTTTTCAAGTGGTAATGGCCAACCGGCTTCCATTTCTTGCTCTGCAAAGCCTTCAACTTCACGCACAAACTCTTTATCAAGACCAAATAGTGCATTGTACTCTTGGCCAACTGCAACCAATGCAGCACCTGTTAACGTTGCAGCATTGATAATAAGCGGTGCACCAGTTTCGCCAGCAGCCATAAGGCCATCGGCAAGTACTAAACGCCCTTCAGCATCGGTATTTACAATTTCAACCGTTGTGCCATTTTTATAAGTTAAAATGTCACCTAGTTTGTATGCATGGCCCGAAATCATGTTCTCTGCACAACATAAAAATAACTTGATACGCTTGTTGATACCGCGGCTAATTGCTAAAGCTAAGCCAGCTGTAACAGTCGCTGCACCACCCATATCGCATTTCATGCCCAGCATGCCTTCACTTGACTTAATTGAGTAACCACCTGAGTCAAACGTGATACCTTTACCCACTAAAGCCGCATCTACTGGTGCATTGTCATCCCCAGTTGGATTGTAATCTAATGCTAATAATACTGGCGGGCGCTCACTGCCACGGCCAACAGCATGAATACCAATCCATTGTTGCTCAAGTAACGCATCGCCTTTAATAATTTGGTAGCTAACATGTTCAGGCGCAAGTGATTGAATAAACTCAGCCGCTTTACCTGCAAGGCTTTCAGGGAAAATATCATCCGCTGTGCCGTTGATCATTTCACGCGCCCATGTGGCTGAGCGTAATAATGAGTTTAGCTCTTGGCTGTCTGTTTTTGCATTTTCTGCAAACTCAACGCCAGCTAACGTTTTTGGAGATACAAAGCCTTGATAAAATGCCCACTGTGTTTCAGTACACCAGCAGTCGCCAGCTAAAACTACATTTTTAACACCTTGATTGGCAATTGTACGCGCCGCTTTTTGCACGTTTTTTAAAGTCTCTTGCTCAGCTAGGTGGACTGTAGCACCGTGCTCATTAAATGAAAGTGTGGCGTTTTCGCCCCAATGAGATGCAGCTGCTTGTTCGCTTAATTGAACAACAAATTTTTCAGACATGTTAGAATACTCTTTGCGCTAATTAGTGGCACTGAGTCTACTATAGCTGGCACAACTTCCCAACTGATTGAGACTAAATAATGAAATTTGCTAAGCCATTACAACAAGCCACATTAATTAAGCGCTATAAACGATTCTTAGCCGACTTACGCTTAGCGGATGGCACTGAGTTTACTGCACATTGCGCTAACACAGGTAAAATGACAGGCTGCGCCGAGCCTGATTTCAACGCATTTTACTCAACCAGTGATAACACAAAGCGTAAATACCCGCACTCTTTAGAGCTCACGCAAAATCAGTTTCAACACCTTATCTGTGTTAATACATCGCTTGCAAATAAAGTGGTCGATGAAGCACTGCAAAGCAATATAATTAATGAACTAAGTGGTTATGCGCAACTTCAAAGCGAAGTAAAATACGGTCAAGAAAACAGCCGTATCGACTTTTTACTCAGCGACCCTAGTCGTCCAAACTGTTATGTTGAAGTGAAATCAGTCACTTTATTAAGCCAAGACGCGCCAGAAACGGGCCAAGGTTACTTTCCTGATGCGCAAACTCTACGCGGGCAAAAACATATTCGTGAATTAATAGAAATGGTAGAACAAGGTCATCGCGCTGTATTACTGTTTGCCGTGTTACATGAGGGCATAACACAAGTGAGTGCCGCAAAACATATTGATGAAAAATACGCACAGCTATTAACAGAAGCGATTGCTAAAGGGGTTGAAGTGCTGGCTTACAAATCAAAAATTTCGGCCAAAGAAATAACTTTGGACGAAAAAGTAACTTTTATTCCTTAATCAATGAAACGTCCATTCCACCAATCAAATTAATACAAATAAAAAATTAAGTTGTAAAAAATATTTTTGCCCATATAACTAGGCCAGTTAAAAAATCACACTGTGCTTAAAAAGCAATCATAATTACCGCCTGATACCTTTTAAAGCAGTAAAAACAATTTAACCACAGCTAATTAATTAAAAATAAATTTGCCTAGGCCATAGGATTCTGTTATTTATAGCCGCCGGCTAAAGCTGGGCATTATATTAAGGATTTAGGAGAAAGTTATGCCAGACCAAAAAAAATTAGGGTTATTGGCTCAGGCCGGATTAGAACCGTACCAGGAAAAACCGGGCGAAGAGTATATGAATGAAGCACAACGTGCTCATTTTAAAACTATTTTGGAAGCATGGCGCAATGATTTACGTAATGAAGTAGACCGCACTAAATCGCACATGCAAGATGAAGCTGCTAACTTTCCTGATCCAGTTGACCGCGCTGCACAAGAAGAAGAGTTCTCTTTAGAACTTAGAACCCGTGACCGCGAACGTAAACTGATCAAAAAAATTGAAAAAACAATTATCCTTATCAAAGAAGACGATTTTGGATTTTGTGAATCATGTGGAATTGAAATTGGTATCCGCCGTTTAGAAGCACGTCCTACTGCTGATTTATGCGTAGACTGCAAAACGCTAGCTGAGATCAAAGAAAAACAATCTGGACGCGGTTAATAACTTTTAGTTAAACCATGTCCATTACCACAGCCGTTACTGCGCCAATGCGCAACTATCGCGGTCGCTTTGCGCCGTCTCCTTCTGGACCTCTTCATTTTGGTTCATTGGTAGCGGCTGTGGGTAGCTACCTTGATGCAAAACATAATCAAGGTAGTTGGTTAGTGCGTATTGAAGATATAGACACAAACCGTGTTATAAAAGGCGCAGCTGATGATATTCTCAAAACGTTAGAAGCCTATGGCTTGTACTGGGACGAGCAAGTCGCCTACCAAACTAAGCGCCATGAGCTTTATCACCACACCATACATCAACTCCAAGCACAACAACTTGTTTATGCCTGTAACTGCTCGCGAAAGCAGATCAAAGCACTGGGTGGCATATACCAAGGCCACTGTAAGAGTCGTGCTTTAGATAACGCAAGCGGCGCCCTGCGCTTAATTCAGCAACATGCGACAACACATTATCACGATCTCATTCAAGGCGATGTTGCCGTTGATCCTGCCCTCGCCCATGAAGATTATATAATTAAACGCAGTGATGGTTTATTTGCTTATCAGCTGGTTGTTGTGGTCGATGATATCGAACAAGGCATTACTGATGTCGTACGCGGGGCTGATTTATTAGAGCCCACTGCCAGACAACTCAGTTTATTTAAACAACTTGATGCTAGTATACCAAACTACGCTCACCTTCCTTTAGCAGTAGCTAAGCCTGGTTTTAAATTATCAAAGCAAAATTATGCCCCGGCTATTTCTAAGCAGCAGCCAAAACCTGCTCTATTTAGTGCTTTTGAGTTTTTAGGTTTAGCGCCAGAGCAAGAAGTATTAACGCTGAATATTGAGCAAATGATGGCCTGGGCCGTAAATCGCTATAAGTTATCTGTGGTGCCAAAAGTAGCACAAATTCAAATTTCTCAGTCAGCAGATAACCAAGCAACGCATTTTACTCACATAATTAAGTAAAAATTCGCTAAATAGCGTTTATTTTAAAGTCTTCAACTTAATTTTTGAGCTGCACTGGTATATTATACCCAACCTTAGCAAACCTTAAACGCAATACGTTTATCGCCAAGTATGCACATTCCTCGTGCAGTTAATAACAAAATACAGCTATACTTGGTTAGATTTTTGATAGCTATGCGCTATCAATCAACCAAATTCTGTAGGAGACAGATTATTATTTCCAAGCTTTTTCAATTTTGTCGGCAAATTATAGGCCCTAACGGCACGCAGACAAACCAGCAGCTAGACTCGACACAGCCTTTGGTGATAGGACGTAATGAGCATGGTATTTCTCGTAAACAATTTAGCCCAAATGCAATCAAGGTATTATATCGCCTAAAAGACGGGGGCTTTGATGCCTACCTTGTCGGTGGTTGTATTCGTGATATTTTGTTAGGTCAACAACCAAAAGATTTTGATGTTGTAACCAACGCTACGCCAGAACAAGTAAAAAAGCTGTTTCGTAACTGCCGTTTAATTGGCCGCCGCTTTCGTTTAGCGCACATTGTATTTGGCCGCGAAATCATTGAAGTAGCCACAATGCGTGGTCATCATGAAGCCGCTGAAGACAAAAACCAAATTAGCCAATCAAGCGAACAAGGCCAATTACTGCGAGATAACGTTTTTGGCAGTATTGAAGAGGACGCCGAGCGCCGAGACTTTACAATTAACGCGTTGTATTACTCAATTAATGATTTCTCTATTCATGATTTTGCCAATGGTATAGCCGCAATCAATGCCAGACAAATAGAGCTAATTGGCGACCCAAAAACACGCTACAGAGAAGACCCTGTACGTATGCTACGTGCTGTACGCTTTGCTACTAAGCTAGATATGACTATTGCTCCAGCAACAGAGAAGCCAATAACTGAACTGGCAAGCTTGTTAGATAACATTCCACCAGCGCGTTTATTTGAAGAAACACTGAAATTATTTTTAAACGGTAAAGCAGAAGAAAACTTCCTTATGCTGCGCCGCTATAACCTGTTTAAGTCGCTGTTCCCTGCACTGGATAGTATTTTAGATAAAAACCCTGATGGCTTAGAGTTTTCACTTATCCAGCAAATGTTTCGTAATACAGATGAGCGCATAAACGCAGATAAAAAAGTCACGCCAGCATTTATTTTTGCGGCGCTGCTTTGGTTCCCACTATTAAAGATTGCTAAGCAGCTACAACTGAGTGAACAACTCTCTGAGTATGATGCATACGTACAAGCAATGAATAAAGTCCTCAGTGAAAATGCACAACATATTGCCGTGCCAAAGCGTTTTACCTTAGGCGCTCGCGACATTTGGCATATTCAGCAACGCTTAGACAAACGTGCAGGTCAGCGTGCTTATAGATTAACGCAACAGCCTCGCTTTAAAGCAGCTTATGACTTCTTGTTACTACGTGTGCAAGCAGGTGAACAAGAACACCAAGAATTGGCAAGCTGGTGGACTGCATATTTAAGTAAAGACATCAATGGTCAAAAAGATATGGTCAAATCATTAGGCAATCAAGGGGCGCCAAAAGGCCGCAGACGTACCCGCCGCCGAAGCCCAAAGCCTACGGCTGAGTAAATAAATGGAAATTGTCTATCTTGGTCTAGGGGCAAATTTGAATGCCCCACGTGAACAACTTGAAAATGCGGTAGTTGCCTTACGAGGACTACCCCACAGTGAGTTTATTGCGCTGTCCCACCATTACGCAAGTAAGCCAATGGGGCCGCAAGACCAACCTGATTATGTCAATGCTGTGGCTGCTATAAAAACAGCGCTAAGCCCAGAGCAGCTACTTGATTTAACGCAAAAAATAGAGCTTGAACACGGTCGCGTTCGCAAAAAAGAGCGTTGGGGACCACGCACACTCGATATTGATATTTTATTATTTGGCGAACAAATAATAAATACTGAGCGTTTGACGGTACCTCATTACGGTTTAACCGAACGCGAGTTTGTGGTGTACCCTTTACTTGAAATTGCGCCAAACCTTTTATTGCCATCCGGTAAAAAATTAAACACTATTACCGCGACTTTAGCATTAAACGAACTACAACAATTACCTCTGTAACTAATTTCAGGGCGTTGCCTACGAGGATATTATGTCTAAAATAACAGTCTCTACTCTCATTAAAATGAAAGCAGAACAACAAAAAATAACCGCTTTAACGGCTTATGACGCCAGCTTTGCCAAGCTATTTTATGATAACGGTGTAGACGTTATTTTGGTCGGAGATTCACTTGGAATGGTGCTACAAGGCGGCGATGACACTTTAGCTGTGACTAATCAAGATATTGCCTACCATACCCGCAGTGTACGTGCTGGTAGTCGCGACTTATTTGTTATTGCTGATATGCCATTTATGACCTACTCAAACCCAGAGCAAAGCTGCCAAAATGCCGCACAATTGATGCGTGCAGGGGCAAACATGGTTAAACTTGAAGGCGGTGAATGGCTTCATGACTCTATCAAAGCTTTGACTCAACAGGGCATTCCTGTATGCGGGCACCTAGGTTTAACACCACAGTCAGTTCATGTATTTGGTGGTTTTAAAATTCAAGGTCGTGGTGAAGAACAAGCACAAAAAATGATTAGTGATGCCCAAGCACTCGCTAAAGCAGGGGCTCAAATGATAGTGCTCGAATGTATCCCCTCAGTACTTGCAAAGCGTATAACCGATGCTGTAGATATTCCAACTATCGGTATTGGTGCAGGTAATCAAACCGACGGTCAAATTTTAGTTATGCATGATTTAGTCGGTATTTCAGCAGGATACATCCCTAAATTTTCAAAAAACTTTTTACTTGAAACAGGTAACATGCCTGATGCCGTTAAAAAGTACTGCGCAGATGTTAAAAGCGGCGCCTTTCCAAGCAGCGAGCATGAGTTTAACTAATGCAGTCAATTACTGAAATTAAGTCACTACGTAGCCAAATTAAAGCATGGCGACAAGCAGGGTTAAGTATTGCCCTAGTACCAACAATGGGCAATTTACACCAAGGTCATTTTTCATTAGTTGAAAAAGCAAAGACCATGGCTGATAAAGTGGTTGTTAGTATTTTTGTTAATCCTATGCAGTTTGGAGTTAACGAAGATTTAAATAATTACCCACGTACGCTCAATGCAGATAAACAAGGCTTAGCCGAGCTAGGTACTGATATCGTCTTTACACCGAGCGTTAGTGCCATCTACCCTAACGGGTTAGGTGCACAAAGTTTTGTTGATGTACCCGATATCTCAATGGGGTATTGCGGTGGCTCACGACCTGGTCACTTCAAAGGTGTTGCAACTGTGGTGACTAAATTATTTAATTTAGTACAGCCTGACTTTGCTTGCTTTGGTGAAAAAGACTTTCAACAGCTGCAAGTAATAAAAACCATGGTGCGCGATCTGTCTATTCCCGTGGAAGTTATTGGCGTCCCCACCACTCGTGAAGTGTCGGGTCTTGCGATGAGCTCTCGTAATGGTTACTTATCTGAATCACAAAAGAGTACAGCCACAGCACTGTTTAAAACGTTGAATAATTGCGCTGAGCAACTATTAGCTGGCCAACGTGATTTTAGCGCTATTTGTCAGCAAGCTAAAGAATCGCTTATTGCAGCAGGACTAAAACCAGACTATTTTGAAATAGCTCAGCGAGATACCTTAAAAAACGCTACACTTGATGATGACAAACTGGTGATTTTAGCTGCGGCGTTTTTAGGCGAAGTAAGGCTAATAGATAACTTACAAGTTGATATTAATAACAACAATCAGGAACAGGTATGAATTTATTATTTAAGTTAGCAAGTGCAGCTGTAATTTTTAGTGTGTTATCAGGCTGCCAAAACCACATTGAAAATCCAGAAATGCAGCAATGTGCACAACAAAATTATCAATGTGAACTTAATTGCGAACAACAAAGTACTGGCGAAGGTATGGTTCATAAAGTTTGCAGCACTAAATGCATCGAAACATATAATCAATGTAAAGCGAATGCAGAGGCCCTAGGCGCCGTACAGTAATATCCCCTTTGAGCTTACTGAAAAGTAGATACAGTAAGCTCATAATCAACTCCACTCCCCACTATTTAAATACCATTTATTAATCATTATTCATATTAGCGCAAGGTTCACTTTAGTAACATTGACCTATGGCAGTAAGTAAACATCATATTATCTGATGTAATTTCTTCCCACTACTGTACATAAAATACACTTTTTTAATTATGCAATTATCAAATCCATTGAATTTAAAGGTTTTAATTCAGGTTTGTTTTTTGCACTACTGATTTAGTTAATGGCTAAAGGAAATACCTAATGAAAACGCTAACGCAGCGCGCTTTGCATTTACCTATGAAAAGAAAGACCTTGGTAGGCATATTACTTAGTGTATGTGCATGCAACGCTATTGCAGCACAAGAACCAAAAGAACCAGATGTGGCGACGGATATAGTAACTAAACAAGTAACAACTCAAGAACCAGAACAAAAACAAACTGAAGTTACTGAGATACAAAGCAATACTCAACCGACACTATTCACAGTGTCGTCTGAAAAACTATTTGATGTAATTTCTGCGCGGGCAAAGCAACTTGCCGCTAATGAGTATATTCCACCGCAAGACATAGCCATAGAAGCCCTGCAAAGCATCAACTACCAAGATTACCGCGCTATTCGTTTTCGTCAAGAGCAAGCAATTTGGAAAGGTGAGAGCTTATACGAGGTACAACTGTTCCACCCAGGTTTTTTATATAAAAACCCCGTTACTATTAATACGGTTAATAGTGATGCTCATGTAAAAAGCGTGCCATTTAAAACTGATTTCTACCGTTATGACGCTACCGCAGCACCTCTTGAGCAAGAAATTACAGCCGCACTAGGTAATACTCAACTAGGTCATGCCGGCTTTCGTGTTCACTTTCCTTTAAATAACACACAATATAAAGATGAAGTTGCAGTATTTCAGGGCGCTTCTTATTTCCGCTTAGTGGGTCCCGACCAAGTTTATGGTATTTCAGCACGCGGATTAGCCATTGATACAGCACTTAGTTCAGGTGAAGAATTTCCTGTTTTTAAAGAGTTTTGGTTAGTAAAACCAAAAGCTGAAGATACTAATATTGTAATTTACGCGTTACTAGATAGCCCATCTGTGGCGGGTGCTTATCGCTTTGAGATCAGCCCATCCACCCAAACTGAAATAACGACTCAGATGCAGATCTTTGCGCGCAAAGATATTAAAAAACTAGGAGTAGCGCCCCTAACAAGCATGTTTTATCACGGTGAAAACAGCACTAAATTCTTTGATGATTACCGCCCTGAGGTTCATGACTCAGATGGCTTATTAATTCAATCAACTGACAACCAATGGGTCTGGCGCGCACTTAATAATCCTCAACAGCTCAGTGTTACTGCGTTCAGCTATACCAACCCTAAAGGATTTGGCTTAGCTCAAAGAGACCGCGAGTTTAACAACTATTTAGACACAGAAGCACATTACCATGCACGTCCAAGTTTTTGGGTTAAACCGATCGGAGATTGGGGTAAAGGTCACGTTGAATTAGTTGAAATTCCAACTGATACTGAAACTAACGATAATATTGTTAGTTATTGGGTGCCAGAAAAACAGCTTAAAGCAGGTGAGTCAATGAGTTTTAATTACTCACTTGAAACCTTTAACTCTACTGTCGCGGAGCAGAGCAAAGCCAGCGTATTACGAACTCGCATTGGCAGTGCTGCGTTACCGGGTGAACAAAACCCACCTCCGAAAAGTCATCGTCAATTTACTGTTGATTTTACCGGTGAAAATATTAATCAATTATCAGCTGATCTAATTTTACAGGCTAACTTAGAACTATCTAGCGGTACAGTCAGCGATAAGACGGTTCACCAATTACCTAATAATCAAGGATGGCGTGTTGCTTTTAAAATCGCGCCAGAAGGAGATAAGCCAGTTGATATGCGCTTATCATTAAAACTACGCGACAAAGAAATTAGCGAGGTATGGAGCTATGTCTGGTATCCAAATGACATCCAATAACGGTAGAGCAGCCAGTGCTGCGATGCCATTTAAAAAAACACGAATAGCATTATTTAGCTTTTTATCGCTGTTTATATCTGCATACGGTATGTGGATCATGTTTGATATTTTAAATTCAAACGGCATGACCCTGCTTGAATATGCGTTACTTGGCTTATTTTCGATTACCTTCGCTTGGATTGTTACCGCATTCTGCAGTGGTTGTATGGGCTTTATTTTACAGCTTTTCAGAATTGATCCTTTAACACTAAAACGTCAAAAGCCAATACAAATAGATACCGACGCGATAAGTAAAACCAAAACAGCGGTGGTTATGCCTATTTATAATGAAGACACTGAGCGTGTTATTGCCGGTTTTGAAGTGAGCTTACGATCACTGTTAAAAACAGGTCAATTTGAACACTTTGACTTTTACCTGTTAAGTGACACTCAAGATAAAGAAATTGCTCGCAACGAATTAAAAGCATGGCACGACTTAACCGCTCGCTTAGGTGATACGGCTAAGCAAATATTTTATCGTAGCCGCACTGATAACAAACACCGTAAAGTCGGTAATCTTGCCGATTTTTGTGAGCGCTGGGGTAGCCAGTACGAGCATATGATAGTGCTTGATGCTGACAGCATAATGACAGGTCAGTGTATGTTAGAACTGACTACAAGCATGATCAACAACCCAAGTTCAGGACTGATACAAACAATCCCTATCCCTGTCAGACAAGAAACTTTTTTTGGTCGTTTTTTACAGTTTGCATCAGTTTTATACAGCCCTATGCTTGCGACTGGTTCTGCATTTTGGCAAACAAATCAAGCTAACTACTGGGGCCACAATGCAATCATTCGAGTTGACGCTTTTATTAACTGCTGTGGCCTACCTGTGCTTGAAGGCAAAGCCCCTTTTGGAGGTGAAATTCTTAGCCACGACTTTGTTGAAGCATCACTGTTGAACCGTGCTGGTTGGGATGTCATTTTATTAAGTGATGTTCAAGGAAGCTATGAAGAAGTACCGAGTAACATTTTAGACTATGCGATTCGCGATAGACGTTGGGTGCAAGGCAATATTCAACATTTAGGCCTACTTCCTTCATCGGGTATCAAGTTAATGAACAAACTGCATTTTTTACTAGGCGCAACAGCGTATATTTCATCATTAATTTGGTTATCTATGCTGGCACTCAGTACCATTGATGCTGTTACCCGTGCAGTGAATAGTAATGTTTACTTTAATCAGCCTTATCAATTATTTCCAACTTGGCAGATAGCTAAAACAGAGTTGATAGACTCATTATTATTTATCACCATTGTATTATTGCTACTACCAAAATTAATGGGATTAGTCGTCACGTTAATCCATCGTAATAAAGAGTTTGGTGGTTCTATAAAACTAATATTAGGCTCGCTGATCGAAACGGTCTTCGCGATCATCGTTGCGCCTTTAATGATGGTATTTCATAGTTATTTTGTGATCTGTGTTTTTCTGGGTAAAAAAGTATCTTGGGATGCGCAACCACGATCTGGCCGTATGGTTCCTTGGAAGGAAGCTATTGGTTATACGTTATTCGCCACCTTAGTTGCTATTGCATGGGGTAGTATTGCTTATTACTACACACCTACTTTTTTCTGGTGGCTATCGCCAATACTAATTGGTTTAATACTCGCGGCACCTATCGTACGCTATTCGAGTAGCATTGGTTTAGGCGTAAAACTACGCCGCATGGGAATTTTTATCTGCCCTAGTGAAGCTATTGAAGATGATACTCTAAAAGCTTTACGTGAACACGAGCAGACTATCAGCTTACCCGCAGATAAAGATGCTAAATTTACTAAGCCATTTTTACCGCAGGAATACCCATGTTCAATGCCAATTCAAAGCTTTAATAAACACGCTAAAACAGGCAGAGTTAAACGTGTGCAACGCCGTAT
Organism: Pseudoalteromonas mucoides; assembly: GCF_049257175.1. Taxonomy (NCBI): domain Bacteria; kingdom Pseudomonadati; phylum Pseudomonadota; class Gammaproteobacteria; order Alteromonadales; family Pseudoalteromonadaceae; genus Pseudoalteromonas; species Pseudoalteromonas mucoides. The sequence continues at coordinate 159,722 of NZ_JBMMUC010000005.1, read as the reverse complement.
TAAGAAGAAAATACTGGCTAAAAGTTAATTATTTTCACCTATAAAAAAACCGCTCTAAATTGAGCGGTTTTTTATATATAAACTATTTTTCAATTCGTTTAGCTATTAAAGAAGACCTAGCTTTTTAAGTTCTTTTGCGGCTAATTGAGCTGAAAGTGGAACATAACCATCTTTCTCAACAATAGTTTGCCCATCAAGAGACAACACCATTTTTAAGAACTCTGCATCAATTGGCGAAAGCGGTTTGTTAGGGTGTTTATTGATATAAACATATAAAAAGCGAGATAGCGGATATTTACCTTTTGCTACGTTATCGATTGTTGCATCAACAAAGTTATCACCTTTCTTTGCCAGCGGTACAGTGCGAACACCAGAAGTGATATAACCAATACCTGAGTAACCAATTGCATTTACAGATGATGAAATTGATTGAACAACAGAAGCTGAACCAGGCTGCTCATTTACGTTGTTACGAAAATCGCCTTTACACAGAGCCATTTTCTTAAAGTAACCATAAGTACCTGATACTGAGTTACGTCCATAAAGCTGAATGTCTTTTGCAGCCCAGTCACCTGTTAAGCCAACATCACTCCAACGAGACACTTCAGCTGACGCGCCACATTTACGAGTAGAAGAAAAAATTGCATCTACTTCGTCAATACGTAGGCCTTTAATAGGGTTATCTTTATGTACAAATACAGCTAATGCATCGATTGCAACACGTACTTCAGTTGGTTTATAACCATAACGTTTTTCAAACGCTTCGATTTCTTTTGATTTCATTTTACGGCTCATAGGGCCGAAATTTGCAGTGCCTTCAGTTAGCGCTGGTGGCGCAGTTGAAGAGCCTGCGGCTTGAATTTGAATGTTTACATTTGGATAAATACGTTTGTACTCTTCAGCCCAAAACGTCATCATATTGGCCAGAGTATCAGAGCCCACTGATGAGAAGTTACCTGAAATCCCGCTGGTCTTTTGATATTCTGGAAGTGCTGAATCTACAGCTAAAGCCTGTGCAGATACCAATGTTGTAACAGCCACACCCATTGCGGCAACTAAACTTTTAAATTTCATAGGGGTTACTCCGATTTGTTCGTCCCATTTCCTAACTGTGCACCACTGTAAAGACACTAAATGACAATTAGATTACTCAAACATTACACTTTTATGACTTTGCGTTATTTTCGTTTAAGGTTTGTACTATTTTGTCTTTACTAAAGGCGAATGAAAAACACGATCCTTCACCTAACTTACTTTTTATTTTTAATTGGCTGTCATGTCGAGTCAGCACATGTTTAGTTATTGCTAACCCCAGTCCAGATCCGCCTGTTGTCCTACTGCGAGCTTTATCAACTCGATAAAATCGCTCTGTGAGACGGTTAATATGCTCAGGTGCGATACCATCACCATTATCGACAACTGAAAAATGTGCTTGCTTATCTCTAACTTGCCAGCGAACAATGATCTTACCGCCAGGTTTAGTGTAATGAATAGCATTAAACACCAAGTTAGAAAAAGCACTTCGCAATTCTTCTTCCGCGCCTTTGATATCTAAACTGGAGTCAATATCAAATATTAATTCATGTTCTTTATCTTGATTTAAAGATTGTGCTTCTGTACCAATATAAGTGAGTAACTGCGGTACATTTACCGCTTTATCCCCCTCTTGGCGTCTTGAGCCTTCAATACGAGAAAGTGACAATAATTGATTAACTAAGCTATCCATACGTTTACATTGCTCAAGCATGGTTGTTTGTGCTTTGTTCCACATTGCAGGTGGCGGCATCATATCGCCATCAAACATTTCTAAATAACCTGTTACGACGGTTAAAGGCGTGCGAAGCTCATGGGATACATTCGCGACAAAGTCTTTACGCATTTGTTCAAGTTGCTTTAACCGTGTTACATCGCGAACAACGACCATCAATTGCGAAGTCGCATAAGGCATAACTCTAAACTCTAACACTTGCCCCACTGCATGTCCGTTATCAAGTTCAAGCGCTTCATCAAATTTTTCAGCATGCATATATTTAGCAAATTTCGGATCCCGAATTAAATTATCTAAGCGCTGTCCATGATCTGTTGGCCACTGCAAACCAAGTACTTTTAATGCTAATTGATTACACCAAATAATACTTAGATCCCGTTGCAAGACTATCACAGCATCAGGAACGGCTTCGGCACCATCGCGAAAGCGACGGATCAAATCGGCTAATTCATTACGCTTTTTACGATTTCGGTGTTGTAAATGATAGATCCCTTCAAACACTTGCTCCCACGCGCCCTCGCCCTCAGGCGGGTTAAAGCTACGTTGATTAAGCAGCCAATCACTGAGTCTATAAAGTTGATGATAATGCCAAACAAGCAGTGAAAAGGAGCCTAAAAACAAAAGCAAAAATGGCGCGCCAACAAGCACGCCAATCAATAACAAAGGAAGAAAATAGATAAGCAAACGCTTCGCTAACGCCTGCTTATTAACAACTCGGTACATACACTCACTTTACCTTAGAGAAAGTAAATTTAAGCCAATGTAATAATTAGCCTGTCGTTTTATAAAACTATAATTTACTGGAAAAACGATACCCTGCACCACGCACGGTCTGTACTAAACGGTCATGGCCTAGAGGCGCAATAGCTTTACGTAATCGACGAATATGCACATCTACTGTTCTATCTTCAACGTAGACATTCGTTCCCCATACATTATCAAGCAACTGTTCACGACTATAAACTCGCTCAGGGTGAGTCATAAAGAAATGCAGTAATCTAAACTCAGTAGGCCCCATATCTAATTCGCTTCCCTCTGAGGTAACACGATGAGAAATAGGATCTAAACGTAAACCGTGTACTTCAATGGCTTCTTCTAATGAAGTCGGTGACACACGACGAATAACTGCTTTAATTCGGGCCATTAATTCTTTTGGTGAAAATGGTTTCGTTACATAATCATCCGCACCTACTTCTAGGCCACGCACTTTATCTTCTTCTTCGCCACGGGCTGTCAGCATAATAATCGGGATCTGGCGCGTGTGCTCACTCTGCTTGAACTTTTTAGCTATTTGAATACCGCTACCACCCGGTAACATCCAATCCAATAACACCATATCAGGATACGGCTCAACCATTGCGGCAATAGCAGAATCATAATCTTCAGCTTCAATTGCTTGAAAACCATTTTGTTCTAATACAAAAACCAACATCTCTCTGATGGGTGCTTCGTCATCGACGACAAGTACTTTACGTGACATTCCAATTTATCTCTTTCGTTATCGAACTAGTTTTCATTATTATGACTAAGTATGACAGTTTTATGAAAGTGTAACGTGTAAAGTAAAAAGAGGGTGAAAAAAACACAATTTTACCTAATACAGGGTCTTGAAAGTGCATTTTTCCGAGATTTTTTAATAAAAATGCAATATTAAAGACTCGTTAGTTATTTGCCAAAGCCATTCTAAAAGCTCAGTTTATAGCGAATTGCTCATAAAAGTTTAGCTAATAGGTTTGGATCAAAATCATACTAAGCTCTTGCTTTAGAGATCACGATCATACTAACCAAACCAGATCTGAGATCATCGTTGTACTAAGTCCCAGTTACAACATGTTGATTATTTAATCAAAAACCAATTTTACTGTCTATTTTTCATACTGAAGTAAGCTCTACAGCTAAGATCCTTAGTAAAAACCTGATCTATTACGATCTAAAGCTAGTAAAAATCTGATCCTAAGTTTTGTTGTTAATAAAATAATGATCCCGCGAGCGCTGAGCTGTTTTAATCACATTTAAAACTGTTGCACACTAACTTAGAGCAATGCAGAGTAAATCTAATTGGCCTAAGTAAAAACCCTATAAGTGGACAGCTAAAGCGCAGACAAGAAACCCGAAGCAACAAATTAACTGCGGTGCTTGGCTATAAGACAATTGTTTAACTACCTACGGGAGATTATGACTTCATTAAATGAGCGTTCTATAAATACTAACACAAAAAAGCCCTAACCTAGGTTAGGGCTTTACTTTGAACACACAATGAAATTTACAATTTTTAGTTGTTAGTTACTGCGTACAGAAACAAACTCAGGGTAAGCATCGATGCCACAATCGTGTTGATCCATACCGTTTAGTTCTTCTTCTTCTGTTACACGGATACCCATCGTTTTTTGTAGAATTACCCATACAATCAATGAAGCGATAAATACAAAAGCTAAGATACATACTAAGCCGATAACCTGAGTCACAAAGCTTGCATCAGCATTTGATACTGGTACTAAGATAATACCTAATGCACCACATACGCCATGCACAGAAATAGCACCTACAGGGTCATCAATTTTAATTTTATCGAGTGCAACAATGCTAAATACAACCAATGAACCACCTAAAATACCTAACAAGCATGCCATTAGAGGCGATGGAGATAGTGGGTCAGCAGTGATAACAACCAAACCAGCAAGCGCACCGTTTAGTACCATGGTTAAATCTGCTTTACCCCACAATACTTTACATACGAATAATGCTGCAATTGCGCCCGTTGCCGCAGCAGCGTTTGTATTCAATAAAATTTGACCTACAGCTGTTGCATTTTCAGCATCAGAAATTAACAGCTGAGAACCACCGTTAAAACCAAACCAACCCATCCATAAAATAAATGTACCGAGTGTAGCTAATGGCAAGTTAGAACCTGGAATTGGGTATATTTCACCGTTTTTACCGTATTTACCTTTACGAGCGCCTAGCATCAATACACCAGCAAGCGCAGCAGCAGCACCTGTACCATGAACGATAGCAGAGCCTGCAAAGTCAACAAAACCCATTTCAGATAAAAAGCCACCGCCCCAAGTCCAATAACCTTCAGTTGGGTAGATAAAACCTGTTAATACGACAGCAAAAGCAAGGAATGCCCATAACTTCATACGTTCAGCAACTGCTCCTGAAACAATCGACATAGCTGTTGCAACAAATACTACTTGGAAGAAAAAGTCTGACTCTAATGAGTGGTCAGCATCCGCCGCTTGAGTACCAATTAAAGCACCTAACGATGGCACTAAGCCGCCTTCAGTGTTGTCGACATACATGATGTTGTAGCCAACCAACAAAAACATCGTACATGCAATTGCATACAGTGCGACGTTTTTAGTTAAAATTTCAGTGGTATTTTTTGAGCGAACTAAACCCGCTTCCAGCATGGCAAAACCTGCTGCCATCCACATGACTAAAATGCCTGAGATTAAAAAATAAAATGTATCTAACGAAAACTTCAGTTCTACAATTGTGTTTTCCATAATGTGCCCCCTTAAATTGCTTCATCGTCTAATTCGCCCGTACGAATACGGACAATTTGATCTAAGTCGTAAACGAAAATCTTGCCGTCACCTATTTTGCCTGTTGATGCAATTTTGGTGATGGTTTCGACAACCCGCTCACAGTTCTCAGTACGAGTAGCAATTTCGAGTTTTATTTTAGGAATAAAATCGACTTGGTATTCTGCACCACGATACAGCTCTGTATGTCCACGCTGACGACCAAAACCTTTGACGTCAACAACTGTCATCCCCTCAATGCCTAAATCAGCCAGTGCTTCACGCACATCATCTAGTTTGAATGGCTTTATTATTGCACTAATCATTTTCATAGTGGCCCCCTTCGGACGCTTATTGTTATCCTGTTTCCTTAGATAATCCAACCTTTATGCCACTATTTAAAATAATTTAAAAACAATAAGTTAAAACCTAAAGTTAAAATAAAGAAACAAAAAACGCACCATTTAGGTGCGTTTTTTCTACAAACTAACTGCGCTGGTGCAAAAATTAGCTTTGCTTAACCACGCAGTCTCTTTCTTGTGCTTTTGCTTGATAAAGTGCTTTATCGGCAATACGCATTGCATTAGTTAGCGTCACATTTTGAAAGCCCGTTAAGCCTACGCTTACTGTAATAGTGAAAGACTGGCCATTAATTACAAAATCATAAGCTGAGATACGTGCTCTAAATGCATCCATTAATGAATAAGCTTGATCTAAGCTTATATCCGTTAAAACAATTGCAAACTCCTCACCACCAACACGAGACACCGTATAGTCTTTAAATGAACTGCGCAGTAAAGAAGCAACTTGCTTAAGGGTTTGATCACCTGCTTCATGACCAAATTTGTCATTAATCATTTTGAAAAAGTCGATATCTAAAAGCGCTAAACAGCTTGGCCGTGAAGTTTCTTTTAATAACTTTTCAGCAAATTGATAAAAATAGCGACGATTATATAAACCGGTTAAATCATCCCTGTGTGCACTTTCTTTAATATCAGCAATAAGTGATAACTGCTCCATTGTTTGTAAGATACGACAGTGAAACTCTTCATTCATAAAAGGTTTTGTTAAAAAGTCGTTGGCACCATATTTTATAAACCGTGCAGACAACCCATGTTTACCAGCACCTGATAAGCCAATGATTGCCAAGTCATCCCGTCCCCTAAAATTGCGAACCGCTTTTACTAACTCAAAGCCATCCATCGTTGGCATAGCGTAATCGGTCATTAATAGCTTAATCTCGGGATCAGCTTTAAGCATTTTTAATGCTTGCTCACCATCGGTGGCATCTTGCACATCAAATAGTTGTTTTTCGAGCATTTGTTTCATTAATGAACGGCTAAGCAATGAGTCATCAGCAATTAGTGCCTTACAGCCCTGATTGCGAAGTAGTTGTGCGACCAATTTAACAGCATAATGGTATGAATCACGGTTATCTTTAATAACATAGTCAACCACGCCCAACTCAAGCATTTGCTGGCGTCTATACTCATCAATTTTAGAGGTAAGCACTACGGTTGGAACATTTTGTTCTAAAGTGTATTTAACAACTTCACCATTAGGTGCATCTGGTAGCGTTAAATCAACTAGTGCAAGCGTATACTCATGCTTGGCTACAAATTCTTTAGCCTCAGCTAATGACCATGCAAAATCAACTGCGACATTTAAATAATGAGCAGATAAATGGCGCAAAACTTGTTGTACTACTTTACTATCTTCAACGACTAAAACTCTTTGCATAAATCTTCTCAAACTCAAATAACACAACTAAACTTTACTACATAACAGCCAAAGGCTGATAATTAGCTTAATCAGCTAAATATACTTTATTGCGCACATAATCAAAATCAAATAATAGTAATTCCACCAAAAAACATAGCTTATTTATTATAACTAGGAATAACTTCTACCTCTTACCGAGTAATACCTACACCTAGTCTCATTAGCTTTGTTATTTTAAGTAAAATTATCTTTAATGGATAAAATATTAAAAAAGGATCCCGCATGAAACTTATTAGTATCATTAGCCTCTCATTAGCTTCACTTACTTTAACTGCTTCACAAGTTAGCTTTGCCAGCGAAAACCAACGTCTCATTGATGTTGATAGTACCGTAGTTACTGAGCACAAAGCTCGGATTAACGGTGAACGCTTTTCTTATACCGCAACCACGGGTACTCAGCCGGTGTGGGATGATAAAGGTGATGCTGTCGCAACGCTGCAATATACTTATTACGAACGTGACAAAGTTGACGACAGAACGAAACGCCCATTACTCATTTCATTCAATGGTGGGCCAGGTTCAGCATCTGTATGGATGCATTTAGCCTATACTGGACCACGGGTGTTAAAAATTGATGACGAAGGCTACCCGATTCAGCCATACGGCGTAAAAGACAACCCATACTCCGTGCTTGATGTCGCTGATATTGTCTATGTAAACCCAGTGAATACAGGTTATTCACGCGTTTTAGAAAACGAAAAAGGTGAGTTACCAAGTAAAGACGCACAACAAAAAATGTTTTTTGGTGTGAATGCTGATATTAAATACCTAGCAGAATGGCTTAATACTTTTGTAAATCGAACTGAACGTTGGCGTTCACCAAAGTTTTTAATTGGTGAAAGCTACGGTACTACTCGGGTTTCAGGCCTTGCCCACGAATTACAAAATCGCCAGTGGATGTACATTAATGGTGTGGTACTAGTATCGCCTACCGATATCGGTATTAAACGTGACGGCCCTGTAAAAGCAGCAAACCGCTTACCTTATTTTGCAGCGACAGCTTGGTATCACAAAGCATTAAGCCCAGCCCTACAAGCAAAAGATTTAGATGAATTACTTCCTGAAGTCGAAGACTTTACAATCAATAAATTAATTCCTGCCATTGCAAAAGGCGGTTTTATTGGCGATGAAGAAAAACGCGCTATCATAAAGCAAATGGCACTTTACGCTGGTGTATCTGAAAAGTTTGTTGCACAAAATAACTTAGACATTCCAACTAACTTTTTCTGGAAAGAATTATTACGTGATCGCGGCCAAACTTTAGGACGCTTAGATTCTCGTTATTTAGGAATGGATAAACGTGATGCGGGTGAGTCTCCTGATTACTGGGCAGAGCTAACCTCATGGTTACATTCATTTACGCCAGCTATTAATCATTACTTACGTAATGAACTCAATTATAAAACCGATGTTAAATACAACTTATTTGGCAACGTGCACCCTTGGGATCGTAGTAAAAACAATACCGGCGAAAATTTACGTTTAGCTATGGCACAAAACCCGTACCTAAACGTACTCGTACAAGCAGGTTATTATGACGGCGCAACTAATTACTTTGATGCTAAATATACCATGTGGCAACTAGACCCAAGCAGTAAAATGCGCGACCGTTTAAGCTTTAAAGGCTACCGTAGTGGTCATATGATGTATCTTCGTCACGCTGACTTGGAAAGTTCGAACAATGACTTACGCGAGTTCATGTTAAATGCACTGCCTAAAGAAGGTGAATCAGCTAAGTATTAATTGCTGATATTTAGACTATATTTACTCAGCCCGCTTACACGGGCTGTTCTTTTTATACCCAAACCACCTCAATATGCAGAATTCAGCGTTTCACAGGGGCTTAATATCAAGGCGTTGCTTTGCAACTATGGCAATCCCTTTTAAAAAGTAACAACACCGAGAATAAGCTCCTGTGAAACGCCCAAGGGGTTGGTTTAAAAGCGATTTATACTGCGTTATTGATTTTAACAATAGAACCACTATTACTTGCAATCAATGCCTTGCCTAAAGCGCTTTTAATTCCAACTGAAACTCGTATCTTGAGGTAGTTTGGGTATATACTCAAACCATTGATTTAACATTTTTGGAAAACAAAGATGTCAGAAAACTATCGCGTAATATTTGCAGGACTCGCACAAGGCATTCAACCTGATGATGCACAAGCAAAGCTTGCAGCAAAGTTAAAAGCGCCTCACAGCAAAATAGCTGCATTTTTTGAAAACAAACCGCTGTTTGCCCCCTGCGCAAAAGAAAAAGCTTTAAAACAAGCTAAATTACTTGCAACTGTTGGCATCAAAAGTAAATTACAACCTCTTACACAGCCACAATCAAACACTCAAAGTGATGAAGCATCTCAACAACGTGATGAGCGTATTTTTAATGCTCTCGACTACATTACTAGTAGTTTAATACGCATTGAAGAAAAACTGGATGATTTAGAGCAACGAATATCCACAACCACAGAGCAACCTGTAGAGCCTGAAAGTGATGAATGGCAAACGGATGATCTACTCCTTGATGAAGATCTCAACACGCCGATTAAAAAACGCAGCAATACGTTACTTTATTCTCTCATTGCAATGGTCTTAATATTACTTGTCGTGCTGGGGTTATCATTCGCTTTTCCTGATTTATTCACTTTTTTAGACACATAACAACTAAACAAAATAATAAACATGAACAATAAACGAGCGCAAATACGCCAAGAAATTCGAAAAAAACGTAATTCTTTATCAAAAATCGAACAAAAAATTGCTGCCAAACAGCTAAAAGTGAATTTTATTCAACACCTAAAAACAACAAAAAGCGCTAAAAACTCACATATTGGCATTTATTTTAGCAATGACGCAGAACTCGACACATCATTGTTAATTAAAGAACTTTGGTCTAAAGACCACACATTATACCTACCTGTAATTCACCCATTTAATGGCACTACATTATACTTTCAACGTTATGAAGAAAATTCACCCATGAGGCCAAATCGCTATGGTATCTTGGAGCCTAAGTTAAATTGTAGTCAGATATGCCCTTTACAGGACTTAGATTACTTATTAATGCCTTTAGTTGCATTTGATAGTAACGGTAATCGATTAGGTATGGGTGGTGGTTTTTATGATAAAACCTTGGCGCGTTACCACAACGAAAACTGGCAAAAACCTCAACTCATTGGTTTGGCACATCAATGCCAACACGTTGAAAGTTTACCTGTTGAATCGTGGGATGTTCCATTAAATTTAATCATTACCCCACAGAAAACCTACCATTGGTAAGCAATAAATTTGTATACTAAAGGTAAGTAACTCCACCTATTGAGCAAATACCATGACACAAGATGAACTAAAAAAAGCGGCAGCGTGGGCAGCCCTAGAATTTGTAGAAGAAAATACCATTGTAGGCGTTGGCACGGGCTCTACCGTTAACCACTTTATTGATGCTTTAGGTTCAATAAAAGACACCATAACAGGTGCGGTTTCAAGCTCTGATGCATCAACCGAAAAACTCAAAGCACTGGGTATTGAAGTATTTGAGTTAAATGATGTAGCAAGTTTAGATGTTTACGTAGATGGCGCAGATGAAATTAACGCCAAAAACGAAATGATTAAAGGCGGTGGCGCAGCACTGACTCGTGAGAAAATTGTTGCCGCCGTTGCCAAGCAGTTTGTGTGTATTGTAGATGACACAAAACTGGTTGATACATTGGGCCAATTTCCACTTCCCGTTGAAGTTATCCCAATGGCACGTAGCTATGTAGCGCGTGAATTATTAAAGCTTGGCGGCGACCCTGTGTACCGTCAAGGGGTTATTACTGATAATGGCAACGTCATTTTAGACGTTCATAATTTAGCTATTAATAACGCCAAACAATTAGAGCAGACAATTAATCAAATTGTCGGTGTAGTCACCAACGGCTTATTTGCCGAACGTGGCGCTGATAAAGTAATCATAGGCACCAAAAATGGGCCGCAAATAAAATAGGAATGAGGATTATGAGTAAGGTATCGTTAGCAAAAGACAAAATTAAAATTCTCTTGCTTGAAGGTGTACACCAAAGTGCAGTTGAAACACTAAAGCGTAATGGATACAGCAACATTGATTACGTAAAAACATCGTTACCTGAGGACGAACTGCTCGAGCGCATTAAAGACGTGCACTTTGTAGGTCTTCGTTCTCGTACTCATATTACTGAAGCTGTACTTGAAGCTGCTGAAAAGCTAGTGGCAATTGGTTGCTTTTGTATCGGTACCAACCAAGTTCATTTAGATGCAGCACGCCAACGCGGTATTGCAGTATTTAACGCGCCGTTTTCTAATACTCGTTCAGTTGCAGAGCTTGTACTTGGCGAGATTTTACTCTTGTTCCGCGGTATTCCAGAGCGTAATGCTATCGCTCATCGCGGCGGCTGGTTAAAAACAGCCAATGGTTCATTTGAAGCTCGTGGTAAAACACTCGGTATTATTGGTTACGGCCACATTGGTACACAACTTAGCATCATGGCAGAAAACATCGGCATGAACGTTGAGTTTTACGATATTGAAGACAAGCTAACCCTGGGTAATGCAACACAAGTACATAATTTAACTCAGTTGTTGCAACGCGCCGATGTGATTAGTTTACACGTACCAGAAACACCGCAAACTAAAAACTTAATCGGTAGTGCTGAAATCTCAGTAATGAAACAAGGTGCAATCTTGATCAATGCATCTCGCGGCACAGTGGTTGATATAGATGCGCTTGCAGAAGCACTTCGTGATAAAAAGTTAAGTGGCGCTGCCATTGATGTATTCCCTGTCGAGCCAAAATCAAACGATGACGAATTTGTATCACCACTGCGTGAATTCGACAACGTAATTTTAACACCGCACATTGGTGGCTCAACACAAGAAGCACAAGAAAACATTGGTATTGAAGTCGCGGGGAAATTGGCTAAATACTCAGATAATGGCTCAACGATTACCGCTGTTAACTTCCCTGAAGTATCATTGCCAGAACTTGCTAATCGCAGCCGTTTATTACACGTACACCACAACCGCCCAGGTGTACTAACGCAAATTAACCAAGCGTTTGCACAGCACGGTATCAATATCGCCGCACAGTACTTACAAACCGACGAAGCCATTGGTTATGTAGTAATCGACGTAGATACTGATCAGTCAGAAGTTGCACTGAAAGAACTCAGCGCAGTAGAAGGCACAATCAGAGCGCGTATATTGCACTAGGTTGCTAGCATCTAGCATCTAGCATCTAGCATCTAGCATCTAGCATCTAGCATCTAGCATCTAGCATCTAGCATCTAGCATAAAATAAAAGCCGTGCTTGTTAAGTCAAGCACGGCTTTTATTTTGAGTGAGATAAATGTTACTTTGCAAAGAACAGTGCAGCTCTCTGCTCAATTAAAGCCTTTAATCGCTGTGCCTCTGCGACACCTGTAAAGTTTGAAAAACTAGGCTGCGATGAGAGCGCAATAAGAAATTACTGCGTAACGCACCCTATTTAAATTTGCGGTCAGCTGCATTGACAGGCGAAGTCAACGAATGTGCTGATTGGATTAGAGTTGATTTGAAGTTGACCATCACTGAATAAAAACGGTCACATAAAATACTAGTGCCTATTGACAGAGTTAAGACTCATATGTGTTAGCAGCGTAATACTACTGGTAATTATTTGTTTGATTTTTTGGCAGAAGCCCAGAAAGCAACTGACATAGCAACACCAATACTAATACCAAAAGTGACACTGTTTAATGCAACGCCGAGACTTGCTCCCATAGCAACGCCCATTGCAATACTAAAAAGCATAGGACTCTTTGCTTTGCTAGATTTATTCTATTTACTCATAGTTATTCCTGAACCTGCTAATGAGTCTGTAGATTAACTCATTTTTTAATTTATTTTTATTGGTGCATAAACCATAGCCGAGTTGCTATTTTGATTCAATCGATAACTGACTTTCACGTAAAATATAAAAAGCGTGTTTTACATAGCTAATTAGCCCTCAAGTTAATCCTCATTTACTTCCCTTTGAGCAAAAAATTTAGTGAATTATTCACAAAGAGGCGCTGCGCTTTAGAATAATACAGGTTTTAGACCCAAAGGTATTCGCGTGCCTGTGTTTTCCTAATACCTAGTGCCTAGTCCCTCAAGGAAACAAAAAAGCGCGAGCTATACTCGCGCTTTAAAATAACCAAAACCTGAATTTTGTTTCAAACTTACAACTATTTGAGCTATTCCCCTTTCGCTTCGAGGTTTATAAACTCAGCTAGATCGTTTGGTTGACCCATTAAAGTAAATATCTGCTGGTTAATTTCGTCCATGGTTTGCCCCTCTGGTAGGCTCGCCGAGACAGTTAATGAACCTAAACCTTGAGTGAAGTTTTTAATAGCTGCGGCAAGCTCGTCGCTCACTGGGGCTTGCTGTATTTGTACATCAACCATTTGCTGCATTTGTTCAAGGGTCATACCTTGCTTTTCAAGCATTTGTTCAACAACCGCTTTAAATTCACCTTGGTTGTTTAAGTTTATTTTAATTGTTCGAGGTTCAACTTCAGCAAGTGCTTGCATCATCAAAGTTTGCTGCTGTAATTGTTGTTCTAATGTTAATTGTTGAGAGCCACTTGCTTGCTGTAATTTACTTACCGCTAATGACGCCTCCATTAGCGCTGTTGATTTGGCTAGGCCTAAATCTAAGTTAAAGGCAACAATGCCATTGGCATTAATGTTTAAAGTAATATCACTGTCGCCCGAATCAGCATCGTAATTCATTAAGGTGTGTAAGTCATAACTCGCACTTGCTAACTGATTATTAGCGTCAGCAGGTAATTGGGCAGTAAAGTCATCACTGAATTTAAAACCATTAACAGCCACCTCTGTGCGCGGGGCTATTTTTTCTGCATCATAACCGGCTACCAAAATACTGTTAATCTTTGCAATTACTTTTTCATCAAAGCCGGTGATACTAATATTTGAAAGCTCTACACTTTTTGAAAACACGCTAGCCGATAAATCTTCATAAGTGACTGTTGAGCCTGTTTGTTGGCTCAACATGGCAAGTTGGCGATCAACTTCCACTTTGACTTCTTGTGTAAGCACGTGATTAGCGTAACTAACACCGCCGATAGCAATAATTACAACACCTGCAATAATGGCCAGTTTTTTCATTTTATTTCCTTATTCAAATCTTTGCATTTAATTATCTTGGCTCAAGGGTAACATTGATAAACATAGCCAGTTAAGCGCTTTTACTGATCATTATTTAATTAATCAGACTAAGTAGTTCATGCACGGTTTTAACCGAAGTAATTTTAGCGCCTAGCCCTTCCATTGATTTATGGTAATTACGAAACGGAATAAATATCTCAGTAAAACCATGCTGTGCGGCTTCTTTCACTCGTGGCACTCCACTATCGATAGGTCGTACATCGCCATTTAAGCTTAATTCCCCCATAATACAGGTCGTGCGAGGCACGACAAATTCATTAAGACTACTAAGCAAAGCGGCTACTAATGCTAAATCAATACAGGTTTCGGTTTCATCGATCCTGAGGCCTCCGACAATATTAAAAAATGTATCGTGGAAAATTTTAGTTTTAGTGTGCTTTCGTAAAATACCAGTCAACATTTTAATACGATTCATATTTAAGCCAACGCAGACACGTTGTGGAAATTCAGCTTCTGTTTCGGTGGTTAGACATTGAATTTCGAGCAATAAGTTACGGTTACCTTTGCGAATACATGTAATGGCTGAACCAGGTGAGTCAGTGCTAGAGCCGGATAAAAATATTTCACTGGGGTTATCAACACTGAGCATGCCGCGTTCACACATTCTAAAAATACCCACAGTGTCAATATCACCAAAGCGATTTTTATTAGCACGCAAGGTGCGTATTTGCCCGTCATTGGTATCTATGTGCAGTAGCGCATCAACAATGTGTACTAAGGTTTGCGGCCCTGCTATTTCATTATTTTTGTTTACATGGGCAATAATGAACATAGTGACGTCATTTTGCTTACAGTATTGAGTAAGCGCTTGCGCGGCACTTTTAACTTGTGATGGGGAACCAGGGCTACCATTGGCTGTATCAGTTACAACGGCTTGAATTGAATCAATAACAGCAAACTTTATTTTATTGCTTTCAAGCTCTTCAATAATGGTTTCAACACTGGTTTCTGATAATAAGTACAGTTCGTCGGGGTTGTAATCTAGCTTTAAGCGGTTTACTCGGTTTTTAAACTGCGATAATGACTCTTCTGCCGTACAGTATAGTGACGGCATACGCTGAGACATTCTCGCGACTAAATCAGATAGTAATGTTGTTTTACCAGCTCCAGGGTCACCAGAAATTATATTAACCGACCCAGTTGTTACACCACCGCTTAAAACACGATCAAGCTCACCAATACCTGTAAGTTGTTTTTCAGCTTCCGTGGTAGCAACGTCGTTTATTTTTTTAGAGCCACCACCGATACCGCCGGCATAACCACCGACACTAGCACGTGAAGAAGCTTTTTTGTTTTGCCCAGCAGATGGCTTAAACTCAACCAATGTATTCCATGCACCGCAGCGGCATTGTCCTTGCCAACGCTGATAGTTCATGCCACATTCGCTACATACAAATTCTACTTTTGCCGCTTTCGCCATTTAAACCTTACCTATTTTCTCTAAATTAGTTTTGCTGTTATTTAAACTATTATTTTGCATTCAGCGCTTTTACATAGCAACATAACTTGCCAATCAGTTAAAGCAGCGCCACAATCTAAGTATCACGCTCCTATTTCCTACAAGGCACACTTTTTGCTTTATTTTTACTTTAGATATGGTTTAAAGTGATTAGCCATTTATTTGGCAAATTATAATAATAAAAACTAAAAAGTAGCTACCAAGTAACATTTTATATAATTATTTATGCACATATGCGCTAATTATAAAATAGCCTGTTACCTTTAACTGGTGTCAGTATACCTACTTTTAAAATAGACGGTGATGGTTTTATAGATGAGTGAAGACATACTTCTTAAATACGATGATTTAGTTGAAGAATTAAAATCGTATTTAGGTAACGCCAAATTTGACGGGATCTTTAAGGCAAAAACCGCCGGCTTAACTAAGCCTGAGCAGTTTTTACTTAAGATGGAGATGTCGCGCCTGTCACAGCCTATTGCTCGATTTATTGATTTGCGGGGCCAAGTGACTGGCCAAGTAAAACCTTATGAGTATGACGGTAAACAACACTTTATGGATGAAACCGCTATTTCTGTGTTTGAAAAGGCAATTCAACGACACGGAGGTTATACTCTTGCGGTTTATGAAGCGGTTATGAGTACCGATAACAACCATAAGATCATGCAAAAAAAAGCCGCCCAACTTGCTACCCAACCAGAATCAGTAGAACAGCAATTGCTAGATTGCCAAGTAATAAAGTTTGCCTCTTATGAAAGTCGTCGCGAAGAGCGAATGAACTACTCTATTAAAATTACAGTAGAACTAAAAGCAGGTAATAAAGTTGCCGCCACAACCTCTGATATTTCTCTTAGTGGTGCAAAAATAAAGCTGGCTCCGCGCTATAATGTCTCCCGAGGTCAGCTACTCAGCTTGAGGCTCGTAGGCCTTGAACAAGACTTTGAACTGGGCCTTAAAAATGGCATTCAATATGAGGTTGTTGCCGTTGAACGGATATCTGCTGAATTTAACCATGTTCGTTTAAAGCGCACATTCGTAGAAAACAACATTAAGTTTGATGAGTTTTTAGAAAGCTTTATTCATGGCAATAAGCGCCGTTACAAGGTTAACCTTGATAATACTTTAGATGCTGTTGTATCAAAAGGCTATGAACAGTATTACATTCCTCGCGTAACCTCACTTTATACATTTTTTAGCTTACAAGGCGAAAAGCTTTATCCAAGCTTAGTACTTACCACCGAAAATAATATTTTTATCCAACGTTATTTTTGTGATGAACGAAAGCTATCTTGTTTGTATACTATTTTGAATCAGCAACGCATAACTGCACTATTAAACGACCCTGCACAAGTTAAAGAAGACTACCTTTATACTTTTACTCATGTTGTTGCTGGCAAAGTTTATTATTATTCTGCAACCCGAAGCGAACTTGCAAGAGAACCTGAATTAAGGAATTTATTTTTTGGCTTTGGCAGTCAAAAAGAAAGCTGGCACTGCTTCAAAGTACAGTTAATGCCTAGTCACCCAGACGATTCATTTATTCCATTAAGCTTACCGAATACTGCCGGGAAAGATATTGAAAAACTCAATAAACCACCCTCGCCTCGTGTACAAGGTATGATTAAAAACGTTAAATATTTAGTGGTATTAACGTCAGTAGGAACTAAAGCAGAGCAAAGCCATTATCAAAGCTTTAAATACGATAAAAGCGTGGTAAATCAGCTTAAGCAATTTGGTCACGGCAAACATAAAACGCCACCAAAGCTTGAAATGGTTGATTTAGAGTACGTGAATTTACGTGCTCATAAACGTTATTTATATAAAACAGAGGTCATGATAAATGCGAGCGCAGAATACATTATAAAAGCTCACAGTCGTGATTTTTCTGTTATGGGCTTGCAAATAGAGTGCGAGAAAGCCACCGACCTGAATAAAGGCGATATAGTAGAGTTAAGCTTGCCTGAGCTGCAAAAAATCACCAAAAAACATCAGCTATCCCAATTAAAATATGAAGTAATGGCAGTGAGCAAATCACTCACTACAATTAATTTAAAAGCGGTACGTATTGCTGATACTCCACATATGGGTGTGACGTTTTTCACTCAGCTAATTGAAAATAATAAAGATAAATTAAAGGTTTCTGAAGAAGCACCAAAAGTACCTGGGCTCTCCACAGCATTGCGTAACATGGTTACAAAAACCGTATGCCAACTCCCTTTTTATCTACATAAAGAGGCTTCACACTTTGAAACAGGCGCAATAGGCCAAGGCTTATATCCAAATGCTATACACCGTATATTACAAAGTTTTGGCCTATTAAACAATAAAACCAGTTTAACCGCATTCTTATCTACCGATCAAATAACTGAAACTATCACTCCGTTGATTAAAGATCGTAGCCGACAAGATCCGCCTCTACCATTTACTTTATTTATTCGCTTTGATCCAAAAAAGGCAACAGTTGAAGAAGCTGTAAAAAGTCAGTGCACTGCAATTGATGATTTTACTCCTCATCACTTATTTTTGAAAAAAGGTCTCAGAAGCGAATTAGTGTTTGTAATGCGTTTATATATATCACGTACAGGTCGCCCTGATACTGATTATTTATCGAATGAACTAAAGTACGTTAGTCAATATGCGATGCATAAAGCAAAAGATTTAGAAGAAGCCTTATGGTCAGTTGCAGGGGTTGGCGATATGGTTGATGTAACAGAAGAAACACTTAGTCACTTAGATTTTAAAGCTGAACTGATTAATGAAATGACCTCACGTAAGCAAACATGGTTAAATCGCATAAGCTAACAATATCAATACGGTTAGCTTATGCTAATCCAAAGTTTGTTACTTAGGGATCGTCATTAAATACAGTAATTGCAATAATGAACCGTGGCATATAGCCGCTTGTGCTTGCTCAACGACTTTAGGTTTACCGTGAACAGCCACACCTAAACCCGCCCTCGCCATCATGGTTAAATCGTTTGCGCCGTCACCTATCGCAACTGTTTGCTGTTGTGTTAAGTTTAACTGCTCAGTTAAATTACCTAATACCAGTGCTTTTTGATTGGCATCTACAATTGTTCCAAGCACTCTTCCTGTGAGTTTATTATCTTTAAATTCGAGTATATTTGCGTGCACTTCATCTAAGTTGAGTAGCTTTTGAACTTGCTCAGCAAACGGTACAAAACCACCTGAAGCAATGGCTAAATACCAGTTATGTTGTTTCAGCACTTGGCATAATGCTGCAATGCCCGGCATTAACGGTAACGCATTTTTTAATTCGTCAATTAAGCTCTGCTCTATGCCTTCTAATTTTGCTACTCGCTGATGTAAGCTCTCGCTAAAATCCAGTTTACCCGCCATCGCTTGGGCTGTAACCGCAGCAACTTCGTCATACACATTTGCTAAACGTGCAATTTCGTCAATACATTCTATAGTAATGGCTGTTGAGTCCATATCCATAACTAATAAGCCTGGTTTTTCTAAATCAGGTGGTGTTTGCAATTGTACTAACTGGAAGCCTTTAGCATGGGCAAACTCATTTAAGCTCAATGGATTTAGTGCTTGATGTGTCTCATTACTGTAAAAGCAAATTGCAGGTGTTAAATCTGAAGAAGGTTGATAACGGCATATTGCATCAACAGCAATATTGTTCCCACGTAAAAACTCAATAATTGTCGCGATTTTTTCGCCATCAAAATCAGTATCAAAAGCAACGCTAAAAGTACCTTGAGGGTTTGTAGGTAACTGTGTTTGTACAAATTCAGCCTCGCTGAATTTAACCCATGTGCCTAATACTAACTGCGACGATATGTGCGTTGCTGAACATGCCGCAAGGCGTTCCAATGTCATGATGACTCCAAAATGAGACTAATGTCTCCCTGCTAATTTTACAGTAAATTCGCCATTGGCAGGGATTTAAGGTTATAGTTACCCTAGTTGTAACATCAAAAACAAAAGCTGTCAGCAGTGTAAGCAATGACTATGAAAAATAACCATATTAAAAATCCAATTTCAGCGTCCTTAAGGCAAAGACTTGTGCGCCTAAGCCTTGCTGCGGCCTGTTTTTTATTATTAACTTGGGTTGCTGTAAACAGTAGTTTTCAAAGCCACCAGCTACTTTACGATAATGCCGATAGCACAGCAAAAAGTTTAACCCGCTTTATGGCGCTTAATGCCCAGCGACCTTTACTTGAAAAAAATAAGCCTGCATTAAATGCGCTGTGTAACAATATAAGTAAAGATGAGTTTGTTCTAGCTGCTACGATATATGATCAACAAGGGGTACTAATTGCAAGTAGTGACAACTGGCAGCCACATCACTTACTGGGCAAACTCCCTCACTCAACACCGGGTATCAGTAAATTAAAAACCCCTTTTGTAGAACCTGTAATTAGTGCTGATGATCGCCCTATTGGCTTCGTCTCGATAACTTATTTAACTCGCTCGGCAATTTCACAAAGCCATAATCATTTTCATGACTTAGGCCGTCAAGTCTTACTCATGCTAGTGATCACGTGTATTTTCACTTGGCAACTAGGTCGCGGGTTAAAACGCTGGCAGGTGAGCCGTTATATGCAAAAAAGTGCCGAGCACGAATCATAAAGCTGTTGCTTAAGCACAAGTTTTTCTCGCTGATTAAGCAGCTTTA
Source organism: Pseudoalteromonas mucoides (assembly GCF_049257175.1). Taxonomy (NCBI): domain Bacteria; kingdom Pseudomonadati; phylum Pseudomonadota; class Gammaproteobacteria; order Alteromonadales; family Pseudoalteromonadaceae; genus Pseudoalteromonas; species Pseudoalteromonas mucoides. Next base: position 139,319 of record NZ_JBMMUC010000005.1, on the reverse strand, counting down.
AATCACACAGCTCTTCGAACACTAGTGGCAATTGCAATGGAGTGTTAAGCTCGCCTTGATAGCCACTAAGCGGCATCGAAGGAGAATCTGTTTCAAGCAATAAGTGCTGTGCATCTAGCTGGGCAACAACGTGGCGAGTTTTTTGTGCTCGCTGATACGTGATGACTCCGCCAATACCTAGCTTAAATCCCTGCTTTATATAATAGTTTGCTTGTTGTAGTGAGCCTGAGAAAGCATGAATTACACCACCAAATTGAGGCTTACAGCGCTTAAATGACTGTGCGATTAAGTCATGACTTTGTCGATGATGCACAATCAAAGGTAGCTCAAGTTGATTAGCAAGCTCTATATGATGCTCAAATATTTTGATTTGTAATGGCAAGTTCGCAATACTGCGATCTATACCGCACTCGCCAATTGCAACAAGTAGCGAACGCTGCTGCTGGGCAAGTTCAGTTAATTGAACTAAATGCTCATCAACAAACTCACTCATAAAGTAAGGGTGCAAACCCACTGCAATGTGAACTGTGGGATTCTGTTGCTTGAACAAAGGTAGTGCCCGAGATTGTGCCAAGGTGATCCCCGGCACAATAAATTGATTAATCCCTTGCTGCTGACATTGCTTAATTAGTTGCTCACGCGAAGCATCAAATTCAGCAAAATCTAAGTGGCAGTGGGAATCAATAAACGCCATAGTCGCTTATGGGTTCAGTCGAGTAACTTGCCAGCTATTATCTGCTTGGCGTTGGTACATAAAGCGGTCATGTAGACGATGCGCACCACCTTGCCAAAACTCAATTTTAGTGGGAACGACACAATACCCGCCCCAAAAATCTGGAAGTGGAATTTCACCGTTAGAAAATTTATTCTTCATATTAGCAAAAGTTTCCATTAACACCTTACGTGACGAAACCGGGCGGCTTTGAGCTGAAGCCCATGCAGCTAATTGGCTTTCTTTTGGGCGTGATAAAAAGTATTTTGCAACGGCAGAGGTTGGTAGTGGCTTGGCTTCACCATATACAATTACTTGACGCTCCATATGGTGCCATGGAAAGTGCAGCGATATTTTGTTGTTCCCTTTAAGCTCTTGCGCTTTGCGCGAGCCTGTATTAGTGAAAAACACAAAGCCATTATCATCAAGATGTTTGAGTAACACAATGCGCTGTGAAGGCTGTCCTTCTTTATCAACCGTCGCCACCACCATTGCCGTTGGATCGGGCATTTGTGTTGCAACAGCATGCTCAAGCCAGCTTTCAAATTGTTTAAATGGGCAATCTAATAAATTATCTTCACTCAACGCGTCTTGTAAATATTCACGACGGATATCTTCAAGTTTCATAAAATTCCCTCTTGGTTCTAGGTTCTAGGTTCTAGGTTCTAGGTTCTAGGTTCTAGGTTCTAGGTTCTAGGTTCTAGGTTCTAGGTTCTAGGTTCTAGGTTCTAGGTTCTAGGTTCTAGGTTCTAGGTTCTAGGTTAATCAAAGTAGACAACCATCAAGGCAGTCAAGCAAGTGTAAGGCGTATGATTATATTAACTTTGTTGGGTTTCGTTGCACTCAACCCAACCTACAACAAGGCGGAGTGCTTTTTTATGCCAAGGAACATACGTTTTGTATGTGACTTAGGCTAAAAAAGCACGACAACGCAGTAAAAGCGAACTACACGCAGTAGACGATGGTTACATTTGCTCCATGACTTCGATGCCTAACAGATCTAAGCCTGTGCGCAATGTATCTGCCACTAAATTACATAACACTAAACGGCTGTCACGTACGCTAGGCTCTACGCCTTCTTTAAGCACTGGACAAGCTTCATAGAATGTCATGTATAAACTTGCTAGCTCATATAAGTAACTACACAATACGTGTGGTGTTGCTTCATTGATCATCTGATCAAGTACTTCTTCTAACTGGAGCAGTTTAAGGGCTAGCGCTTTTTCTTGTGGCTCTGCGATTGCAACACTGGCATTTAAGCTGGTTGCATCAACACCTGACTTACGGAATATGCTGCGTACACGGGTATAGGCATATTGTAGGTACGGTGCAGTTGCGCCTTCAAAGCTGAGCATGGTATCCCAGTTGAAGATATAATCGCTGGTGCGGTTTTTAGATAAGTCAGCGTATTTAACTGCACCAATACCTACTTTACGAGCTATTTCGCTACGTTCTTGTTCACTTAAATCTGAGGTGCGCTCAGCTAATTTTGCACTAGCACGGGCAATTGATTCTTCAAGTAAATCAGCTAGTTTCACAGTGCCACCGGTGCGTGTTTTAAATGGCTTACCGTCTTCCCCCATCATGGTGCCGAATGGGCAAAACTCATAACTGGTTTCATCACGCAGTAAGCCTGCTTTACGGGCCGTTAGCTCTACTTGATTAAAGTGTAGGCTCTGGCGTGCATCAACAAAAATTAAGATACGCTGCGCGCCTAATTTGTTTGAGCGATAGTCACATGCGGCTAAATCGGTTGTTGCGTATAGGAAACCGCCACCAGATTTTTGCACGATAAACGCTGATGGTTCGCCATCTTTATTAGCAAGCTCATCTAAAAATACAACTTGTGCGCCTTGCGACTCAACAGCAATTTCTTTATTTTTCAACAACGCAATAATATCGTTTAGCTCTGCGTTATAGGCACTTTCAGCCATGATGTCATCGGCTGTAAGCGTTACATTTAAGCGTTTGTATACTTCTTCAGAGTGCTTAACTGACGTTGCAATAAACAGCTTCCACAGTTTTTCACAATGTGCATCGCCACCTTGTAGTTTAACTACATAATTACGGGCTTTATCGGCAAATCCTTCTTCATCGTCAAAACGCTTTTTCGCGTCACGGTAAAAAGTCTCTAAATCAGCAAGTGCTACGCTATCTAAGTCAACACCTTGGTTTATTTGATCTTCAAGGTGCGCAATCAACATACCAAATTGCGTGCCCCAATCACCCATGTGATTTTGACGAATGACCTTATCACCACGAAATTCAAGCGCACGTACTACAGAGTCACCAATAATCGTTGAACGTAAATGGCCCACATGCATTTCTTTAGCCAAGTTTGGTGATGAGTAATCAACCACAACTGTTTGCGGCTTTGCATGCTCTGCAACAGCTAGTTTTGCATCTTGATTGGCCGCTTCAACACTGTGTGCTAAAAACTCAGGTTTTAAATGGATATTAATAAAACCAGGACCTGCAATTTCTGTTTTATCGGCGATATCACTAACATCTAAATTATCAATAATTTTTTGTGCAAGCTCACGAGGGTTGCTTTTCATTTTTTTCGCAGCGCCCATCGCACCATTAATTTGGTAATCACCAAACTGTGGACGTGTGCTTTGTGTTACTGCAGGGTTAGTATCAGCCGGTAAGCCTGCGGCTGTCATCGCTGCAATTGCTTTATCAATTAGAAACGTACGAATATTCATGTAATTTGTTACCTTTATCAGCCCGCACTTGCAGGCTTTAATTAAATTTTTGTCTAGTTTTCACGTGTGTGGTTAAACGTCACTTCTGGGTAACGCTCAATTGATAAATTAAGATTTACACGGCTAGGAGCTATGTAGGTTAAGTTATCACCGCCATCTAAGGCTAAATTGCTTTCACACTTACGTTTAAAATCTTCAAACTTTTTAACGTCAGTCGAACTTACCCAGCGAGCGGTATTTACATTTACGCTTTCATAAATCGCATCTACGTTATATTCAGCTTTTAAGCGCGCTACAACTACATCAAACTGCAACACACCCACAGCACCTACAATAAGGTCGTTATTAATAAGCGGTCTAAATACTTGCACTGCACCTTCTTCAGATAGCTGTACCAAGCCTTTTAATAACTGTTTTTGTTTGAGTGGATCGCGTAAACGAATACGGCGGAATAGCTCAGGGGCAAAGTTTGGAATACCACTAAATTTAAGCTTTTCACCTTGCGTGAACGTATCACCAATTTGAATCGTGCCATGGTTGTGTAAACCAATAATATCACCGGCGTAAGCGTCGGCTGCACGCTCACGGTCACCCGCCATAAAGGTCACTGCATCAGAAATACTAACTTGTTTACCAATACGTACGTGGTTCATTTTCATGCCCTGGCTGTATTTACCCGATACAATACGCATAAAGGCAATACGGTCACGGTGCTTAGGGTCCATATTAGCTTGAATTTTAAATACAAAGCCTGAAAAGTTGTCTTCGTCAGCAACCACTTGGCGGTCTTCTGTTTCACGCGGTAATGGCGTTGGTGCCCACTCGGTTAGGCCATCTAATACATGATCAACACCAAAGTTACCAAGTGCTGTACCAAAATACACTGGCGATAACTCGCCCGCTAAAAACAGGTCTAAGTCAAATTCATGTGATGCACCAATTACCAGCTCAAGCTCTTCACGCAATTGCTCAGCAAGCTCGCCACCAATGGCTTCATCTAACTCTGGGTTATCTAGGCCTTTAATGCTACGAACTTCTTGAATTGTATGACCTTGGCCTGTTTTGTATAAAATAGTTTCTTCGCGGTGAATATGGTAAATACCTTTAAATTCTTTACCACAACCAATAGGCCACGTGATGGGTGCACAGGCAATATTAAGCTCTGTTTCTACTTCATCTAATAATTCCATCGGGTCGCGTATATCACGGTCACACTTATTCATAAAAGTAACGATTGGCGTAGTACGTAAACGCGTTACTTCCATCAACTTACGAGTACGGTCCTCTACACCTTTTGCAGCGTCGATAACCATCAGACATGAATCCACGGCAGTAAGTGTACGATAAGTATCTTCTGAGAAGTCTTCGTGCCCTGGAGTATCAAGTAAGTTAACTAAGCGCTCATTATATGGAAATTGCATTACAGAGGTGGTGACTGAGATACCACGCTCTTTTTCCATGTCCATCCAGTCAGATTTAGCATGCTGGTTAGAGCCGCGGCCTTTTACCGTGCCGGCTTTTTGAATTGCCTGTCCGAATAAAAGTACTTTTTCAGTAATGGTGGTTTTACCCGCATCCGGGTGAGAAATGATCGCAAAGGTGCGTCGTTTATTAATTTCACTAGATAAATTAGACATGTAAGCCGCTTTAAGTCATAACAAGGCACAGCTAAAACAACCCAAGTAAAGGCTATTTTGAGGCATTGTAAATATAAAATAGAATTGCCGACATTATACCTTGTTTGTTCTAGCCAAAAAAGCAGCGATTGTAAGTAATTAACCGCTTGCTAAGTTTCATACAATTCAAACTCTCTGCGGCTAATTTTTCACAGCAAAAAATAAATACCAGCCAAATAAGAACCTGTTAATTAGACTACGAAAAATATGAAATATCTCAACTGAAAGGGTTAGCAATTAATAATCTAAAACAAGATATATTACGTCTTGGTGCTAGCGCATATTTAGTCGAACAATGTCATGATTACAACAATAACAGCAATGAATGCGATAAAGGGCAAAGGTGTGTAGGCCAAGCATATGATAATTAATAACCTGATAAAAAGCCGAGCATATGAGCTCGGCTATATTTAACACATTAATAATTTAAGCGCTTGGGTATTCGCGATAAGCGCGCTCAATATTTTTTGCCTGCTTTTTAGAAATGCCTAGATGAGCTAATGCAACACGTAAACGAGCACGTGATAAGTCAGAACCTAAAATCTCCATTGCATCAAGTACTGAAGTTGAAGATGTTTTGCCAGTGATAGCCACAAAGATTGGCTCCAAAAAGTCTTTAATCTTTAACTCATGGAAGCTCGAAACTTCTTTAGCAATAGCAAATATTTCAGGTTTTTCCCAGCTACGTAGCCCTTCAAGTTGCCAAATAAAGAACTGTAACGCTTGGCGAATAACATTTTCATCCGCTTTACCAGCAGTTAATAATGCAGGGTCGTACTGTGGGATACCACCCACAAAGTGACCTGCAAGATCAACCATATCTGAGAGTGTGTTGATACGTGTTTTCGCTTCAGGTAACACCTTAGCAAGCATGTCGCCGTTAAACTTCCAATCGACAAAGCGTTGAATAAGCTCTGCATCTGTTAGGTTTTCACGGATCCACATACCGTTTAACCAGCTTAGTTTATCTACATCAAATACCGGACCACCCAGTGATACGCGCTTCATGTCAAAGTGTTCAATCATTTCATCAAGAGTGAACTTTTCACGCTCATCTGGCATTGACCACCCCATGCGACCTAAGTAGTTTAGTACCGCTTCAGGTAAGTAACCCATTTCTTTATAGTAATTAATTGAGGTTGGGTTTTTACGCTTTGATAACTTTGATTTATCTGGGTTACGCAACAATGGTAAGTGACCCAGTACTGGTGCTTCCCAGCCAAAGTCTTCGTATAGTTTTAATAACTTAGGCGCTGAGTTTATCCACTCTTCACCACGGAAAATATGACTAATTTGCATGTGGTGATCATCAACCACGTTAGCTAAAAAGTACGTTGGGAAGCCATCTGCTTTTAACAGCACTTGCATATCCACGTTTTCCCACGGGATTTCTATTTCACCACGTAAGTAATCGTTAAATTTAAATGTACCCTCTGACGGAATATTCATGCGAATAACATACGGCTTACCAGCAGCTAAGTTCGCTTTAATTTCTTCTTCCGTTAGCTTTAAACCACGACCATCGTACTTTGGACGCAAGCCTTCTGCCATTTGTTCTTCACGCATTTGGTCAAGCTCTTCACTGGTCGCAAAACAGTAAAATGCTTTACCCTCATCAACTAACTGATGTGCAAACTTTTTGTATAAATCGCTGCGCTCAGATTGACGATAAGGGCCAAACTCGCCACCGACATCAGGACCGTGATCCCACTCAAGTCCTAACCAACGCAAGCTATCCATAATCGCTTGTTCTGATTCTGGCGTGCTACGAACTTGATCTGTGTCTTCTATACGAAGTACAAATTCACCACCTTGCTGTTTAGCAAAACAATAGTTAAATAAGGCGATATAAGCAGTGCCAAGATGCGGGTCACCAGTTGGTGACGGAGCAACACGAGTACGGATTGTCATGAGTATATTCTCTTTAAAAAAAGGACTATAAAAGTTGCCCAAATGCTAGCATAGCATGGGCAATTTTCGAAGTGGTTGCGCGCTTTATGCAGCGACTTTATCTAAATAAGCAATGATATCGTTTGATTCATATAACCAAGTAACTTGTTCATCTTGCTCGATACGTAAACAAGGCACTTTAATTTTACCGCCTTGTTCTAGTAGCTCTTGTCGGTATTGCTGATTATTTTTCGCATCACGTGTTTCTACCTTTAAGCCTTCTCGCTTAATCGCACGACGAACTTTGACACAAAAAGGGCAGGCTTTAAATTGATAAAGCTTAAAGTGACTAGTTGTTTGATCAAGCGTGGCTTGCTCTGCCACAGGGCGTTTTTTACTACGTGGGGTAAAAATAAAATCAAAGAATAAGATTAAACTACCTAAAAGCCAACGAACTAATTTCATTTTATCACCCTACTTAACAACAAATTTGAGGGCACGGATTTTAGCATAACAGCTAATAAAATAGCATCAAAAAAGCTCAATACCGTCGTTAACAACGTCGGGTTCTTGTGCAATCTCCAACTCAGTATAAGCGGTTACTTGGTTGCGGCCATTATTTTTCGAGTAATACAACGCAAGATCAGCTTTATGAACTAATACCGACACCATATCTACTTCACTCAGCGCTAAAAATCCAGCGCTAATAGTTAAGTTATTTATTTGTGGAAATGGGTATTCAGCGACATTACAACGTACCCGATCAAGTATATTTAGTGCCTCATGCTCATCACTCGCTTGAAACAACACCGCAAACTCTTCGCCGCCATACCTAAATATAATATCATCAATTCTAAAACTATCTTTTAACAACCGAGCAACGAGTAAAATAACTTCATCACCAATAACATGGCCAAAGTTATCATTTACATGCTTAAAGTGATCAATATCCAACAGAGCTAAAAACCAATAAGACAGCTCCGCAGACGCCCCAGAAGAAGTGATAAATGTGTCACCAGAGATAATCTCTATGACTTTTTTATCAAACGTTTGGCGATTTAAAAGTTCCGTGAGAGGGTCTAACCGGGAGCGATGAATTAATGCCAATTGGTTGGCATAAACGTTAAGCACATGTACGGCAAGCATAAAGCTTCTTTCGGGTAGTTCATGTTCCGATTCAACAAGTAAAACGCCAATGACTTCACCTAAGTAATACGCTGGAATATAACTAGTGTAATGACCGGAGCCACTGCTGATACATACTTTATTTTTTGCCACTTTATTTAAAATGGTCGTAAGTTCTTGACTATCTAATCGCTCCAACAGTGAATCTTGATTGACTAACACCACTGAGCCATCACTGCCAGAGTATTTATTAACATACAATGAAAACTTTTCAATATCAGGAAGTTCATGAATTGCAGACAAAAGAGCCCTATCTAAATCAGGCTCTTCTTCTTGCTGTGTAATTGACACAATCCACTCATGCCCGCACGAGTTAGTCATCTAAACTAAACCTAAACAATACATTTAGCTAAGTTTAGGTCAGCATTTTACTTTTACTAAATTATCGAAGCTAAAATGCTAAAAAAGTACCAAGTCATCACGATGAATAACCTCAGCACCATAATCAAAATTCAGTAAATTAATAATTTCTGATGAGTGACAGCCTTTAATTTTATCGACTTCAAGACTATTAAAACGAACGACCCCACGCGCAACAAGCTGAAAATTAAGATCAACCAAGTCGATTAAATCACCTCGATAAAACTCACCTTTCGCTGCACGGATCCCCTTAGCTAGTAAGCTCGCACCTTGGCGTTTAATTGCTGTAGTTGCACCATCATCAATAACTATTTGACCATTACTTTTTGGACCAGCAAGTAGCCATTTTTTTCGGCCATCTCGTGGTGCTGCTAATTTTAAAAAGCGAGTGCCTGGTAATTGCTCGCTCATACAATTTAAAATAACATTTTTACCTGCACCTTTGGCAATAACCACTTCAACACCTGCTCGGCGTGCTATATCAGCTGCTTGCAGCTTAGTTGCCATACCGCCCGTGCCTAAACTTGTCCCACTGCCACCAGCCAATTGGCGTAGTTCATCATCAATATGACTCACCTGCTCTATAAGCTGTGCGTTAGCATCCTTACGAGGGTCGCTGGTGAATAGGCCTTCTTGATCGGTTAATAGCAGTAACTTGTCAGCATTGGCCAAAATAGCGACAAGTGACGATAAGTTATCGTTATCTCCCACTTTTATTTCACTGGTCGCAACGGCATCGTTTTCGTTAATAATTGGCACAACATCATGGTTGAGTAAAGCCGTTAATGTGTCTCGGGCATTCAGATAACGATCGCGGTCTTCTAAATCAGCACGAGTTAATAACATTTGCCCGACATTAATGCCAAATAATGCAAATAAGCTTTGCCAAATATGGATCAGCTGCCCCTGACCGATAGCTGCTAGCATTTGCTTATCAATAACAGAGCGACCACAAGGTTTAGTGAGTTGTTCACGACCTGCCGCTACAGCCCCACTTGAAACCATAACCACTTGGTGCCCTTGCTTTTTCAGTTCGCTACATTGTCGAACCAACTCAACCATGTGTGCTTTGTCGAGTTTATCTGTGCCACCGGTGAGAACACTTGTTCCCAGCTTTACAACTACTATCTGCGCCCTTTGCATCGTGTTTTCTACAAAAAAAATGAAGAATTTATTTATACCAGTTATGGCTTTTTGAACAAGTTAAAAATATTCAATATCACTATTAACATGCTAGTATCGCTGTTTATTTCAAGCCAAATACACAGCAAGTTAAAAAGCGACGACCATGCCAGCCAGTTTATGTTTAATTATCGCCACCTTTTTATGGGGCAGCTCATTTATTGCACTAAAATATGCGATAGCCATTTACGATCCCGCCTTAGTGATTTTTTTACGTATGTTAACAACGCTAATGCTGGCACTGTGCTTATGGCGTTATGTTATTCGCTTTGAATACCGCTCTGGTGATTGGAAGTACTTGTTGGGTATGTCGTTGGCTGAACCTTGTTTGTACTTTTTATTTGAAGGTCACGCAATGGAGTATACATCAGCGTCGCAGGCCGGTGTTATTGTGTCATGCTTACCGATTATAGTGGCTTTTTTAGCGTTTTTTATGCTTAAAGAATACATCAGTAAAGCCATTGTTATTGGTTTTACATTTTGCATTGGTGGCAGTATTTTATTGACCTTACTTTCTCCCACTTCAGAGCAAGCTCCTAATCCACTGTTAGGCAACTTTTTAGAGCTTATGGCAATGGTCTGTGCAGCGTTTTATACTGTGGCGGTAAAGCATTTAGCCGCGCGCTATTCACCTTTAACGCTCATTGCTTTACAAGGTTTTAGCGGCAGTTTGTTTTTTGCACCCTTTTTATTATTCATTGATTTACCTAGTGAAAACCAACACGATTTAACCGCTCTATTAAGTATTTTATATCTTGGTTCGTGTGTGACTTTAGGCGGCTATGGCATGTATAACTACGCCATAAGTAAAGTATCAGTGCTAACGGCAGCGGCCTATTCTAATTTAATTCCTATTTTCACATTAATTTTATCCGCCATCATTTTAGGTGAAGTACTTACATTGGGACAGTGGCTTAGCATTGCTGTAGTTTTTATTGGGGTAATGGTAAGCCAACGCCATCAAGAGTTGGTGGTCGATGTTGATGACGAGACTTTATCCGCTGATACGAGTAACCTTAAATCAGTGCCTGAAGCTAATGAATCAAAAGGGTAGCAGGTTAATAAGTATAAACCACTGCGCTGTAAAAATGCATGCTGAGATTGATGAATGACTTCTATCCCGCGCACTTGGTACTTCACAATACTCCCGCTTTGAGTTTGTAAGCTAAATTGTTCGCCCACTTTAACTTTTTGTAAAAAGGCAAAGTGGGTATCGTTATGCCCTGCAATTAAGGCACCGTGTTCAGAGCTAAGTTCTCCACTTGGTAAATAGTGGCTTGGCGCAAAGGCTAAATTGCGGCCACTTGCGCCAGCCAATATCGATAACGTTTTGCCTTGGCTTGGCCAATTAAGCTGTGCTGTGACATAGCTATCAGCGTAGAACCAAGGTTTTACCTGTTCATTGGGTGTAAGTAACGCTTGTTGCCATGCTTGCTCAATCAAGTACTGAGCAAGCCATGCCTTTGCTTGTATATAACTGCCATGCGAGAACAAACCAACACCTAACACCAGGATGAAAACACTAAACCAGAATTTCATTTTTTGACTCTTAAAAAAACAAACCCAGTGAGTAAAATGCAACCCAATAACATGTGTAATCTACTTTGCCCATCAGTTTGCGGCAATCGCATGGTGAGTCCTTGCACTGGTTGATTTGCCACTTGTACTTCGTGTTCTGCAGGTGTGTTTATTGCTGTTTGCTCAATCGCGACAAATGCAGTAAACGGGCTTAGTAATTGATGCTCTAAAGCTAGGTTTTGAACTTGCTCTTTTACTATTTGCTTATCGTTATAAAGTAATAACGATTTAATTTTTTGCCGTGCCCATAATCGACTTATGCCCACTGCATTTTGACCTTGCTGTGCATTAAGCTTTAAATTAAGTGGTCCTTGAGCTGTTTGACCAAGTAGACTTACTTTGTCATTGCTTGTTAGCTTAATCGCCACCATAACTGGCTCTGAAAAATATAAATCAGGTAACGGTGATGGCCAATACTCAAGCTGTTTATCATTACTTTGCAAAGTTAACTGAGTGATTGCAGGGTGAGCCAGTTTATTAAATAGCTGCTGCATTTTCGGTTGTACGTCATGTGTACTACCAATAAAAGTAAATGTTCCTCGACCCACATCAGCAGCACGTCGCATAAAGTAACTATTTGGTGCACTGCCTATCCCTACTGTAAATAAACGCGTATCACCCAGCTGCATACGAATATGTGTAAATAGTTCAGCTTCGTTACCGACACTGCCATCCGTTAAAAATACCACTTGGCGCACAAAACCATCTTGCTCACTGTTATCAAGCACCGCATCTAACGCACCAGCAATATTAGTACCGCCATCAGCTTGTAGGTTGTAAACAAAGCGCTTGGCTCGGCGCAGATTAAAATCATTGGCTGCAACCGAATACTCACTCATAGGTGCTACTTGGTCGTCAAACCCGATGATATTAAAGCTATCGTTTGCATCAAGTAAGGATAATGCATAGTACAACGCACTTTTTGCCTGCTCCATAGATTGACCATGCATTGAGCCCGAAGTATCAATAACAAAGACCATTTCACGCGGCAGTCTTTGTGTTTGGGTAAAGTGATCATCCGGCGGCATCAGCATTAATAAACCGTAACGCTCACCATTTTCCAACTGCTCAGTAAAATACGCAGCTTGCGCTTGCTCTTTTTGCAGTGGTTTAAACTCCAGTAAAAAGTCGCGGTTAACAGCGTTGCCTTCATCAAGTGCAATTTGATAATGTCCAAACTGTGGATTGGTTACTGCAATTTGGTGATATTTAGATTCAATATCAACCAATTCCAATCCAACATCGATATTAATAGTTAAGCTAAATTTTCCACGTTCAGAAGCTGACTCAATTGATTTTTGATAAATAGGACTGAGCCAACCATTAGGAACTAACGGTGTGTTAATCGCATTATTATCCTCTAAGTTTGTAGCTGATAATTCGCCATTAAATGGATGATAACGCGGTGTTATCGTTGTCGGAAAGCGAAGCGCAAAAGTACCACTGCGATAATCAATCACTTCTTGATACTCAAGCTCGATAATAACGGTTTCCCCTGGGTTTATATTGGCTACATTTGTAGTGAACATATTTGCCCGTTGCTGCCTGACGATAGCAGCTTGCTTACCTGCTTTTTTAGCTTGTTGAAAACGCTGCTCTGCTTGCTCTTTTTTGTCTATCTGGCCTTTAATGATACGCTCGCCAATGCGCATAGTCATTGCATGTACCGCACTTTCATCAGGCAGTGGAAATACATAACGCGCATTCACTGCAAACGGGTTTTCGTTGCGGTAATGCTGAGTCACAATAACGTGGTTTATCAAACCAGTTACCGTCATTTTTGCATCACTTTGCAATATAATACCCGGCGTTACTGGCGCTCCCTGACTGTCATACATTTTAAGTTCAGGTGAAGGTGAAGCTGCTGCCACAGTGACACTACAAGCACCGAACATAATGAGAATAAAAAGGCTTACCCACGCCTTAAAATGAACACGGGTAAGCACTTTGCTTGGTTTACTCAACATAAAATCACTCCCTTGATGGGTGAGGTTATTAGCGCTAAATTAGTTACTCGCAGTTTGAGAGTGATTGCTTGGGCGAGTCGTTAGGGTTACGCGACGATCAAATACGTTATCTTCATAACTATCGCTATCTGCAACTGTTTGTTGTTCACCAAAGGCGTTCGCCGTTAAGCGGGTATGACTAATGCCTTGTTTAATTAAATAGCTTTGCACAGCAGATACTCGCTGTTTTGACAAGGTTAAGTTAGCAAGTTCATCGCCTCGTTGATCAGCAAAGCCATTTAAGTCTAATTGCAATTCAGGTTGGCTTTGTAACAAGCTAACGAGTTGATCAAGCTGACTGGCAAAATGTGGGGCTATTTCACTTGATCCGGTTTTAAATTGAATGGTCATCGCCATTAAGTTATTCATTTGTGCCAGCGCCAAACGTTCATTATTTTGCTCAAGGTGATCAAGTTGTTCGCTTAACTGCGCATTCTGGGAAAGTACATGCTGGTAATCATCGGTTTTATCTTGCATAACAATAAGCGCACGTTGTTGCTCTGCAATTTTATCTTCGGCAACTTCTTTGTCGCCAATTAAACCACCAGCAAAAGCACCAACAAATGCACCAACTGGGCCGCCGACGATACCGCCTAAAATAGCCCCTGTACTAAGGCCTATAAGTGTTTCTTGGTGAGTTTCTTTTTTCTCTTCATTACTTGCATGAGCAAAGTTAGGCGCTGCGAATAAAGTTGCGATAGTGCATGCGATAATAAGTTTTTTCATGATTTATTCCTTTGTACTTAATTGTTTATTCATTTGTTCAGCAAACGTTGGTTGGCGTCTGCTGTAATTGGGATGGTGTTATTAAAACAACTGCAAGTGGCAACAAAGGGGAGCAAAAAAGGCAAACTGCTGAGCAATTGTGGCAAAAAAATGGCAATTGCCTTTTTGTCAGTACCCAAGGAAAAAAATTAGGTATAGTGCGTATAGAGAATTACAGGCCCGGTTGCTTTAAATGGGCTTTGAAGGTGGAAAGAATGAAAAAAATAGCCATTATTGAAGATGAAACAGCCATTCGCGAAAACTACATGGAGATGCTCAGTGCACAGGGCTATCAAGTCAGTGGCTTTTGCGATAGAGCAACAGCAGAGCATGCTTTTCAAGACGCTCTACCAGATTTAGCCATTGTTGATATTGGCCTAGGCCATGAAATTGATGGTGGTTTTTTGCTTTGCCAAACCCTGCGCTCACTCTCAAAAACCTTACCAATTATTTTTTTAACCGCTCGTGATAGTGAAATAGACACCGTATGTGGCCTGCGTATGGGGGCTGATGACTACTTAACCAAAGATATCAGCATGGCACATTTAGCAGCCCGCATTGGCGCATTATTCAGACGTATGGAAGCACTAGAACAACCCGCTGATGAAACCGCTTTAATAAACCGGGGTCCACTGACATTAGACACCAAACGTATGCAAGTATTTTGGCAGCAGCAATTAGTTGATTTAACAGTGACAGAATTTTGGATGCTGCATTCTCTAGCACAGCGACCAGGGCATGTGAAAAGTCGTAACGAATTGATGAGTGACGCCAAAATTTATGTAGATGACTCAACCATTACTTCCCACGTAAAACGTATCCGCAAAAAGTTTATTGCCCTAGATACTGGGTTTGACTGTATAGATACCGTATATGGTATGGGCTACCGCTGGGAGCAGGTGTAATGCTGCGTTTTGGCCTACGCAGTAAGTTTATATTGCTGTCGTGCTTTTTATTTTTACTGCCCTGGCTCGGTTATGAATATGTATGGGAGATGGAAAAATTTTTACGCCAAGGCCAAGAAAAAACACTCGTAGGCACTACCCGCGCACTCGCAACTGCATTACATGAACGCCCCGCGCTGTTTGATTCACAAAGTAACTTTTTAGATCAAGTAGTTAAAGGCCGTGATTTGTATGCCTATAACCTCAGTAACCCGATCCAACTGGATGGCAAGTTATCTGATTGGCAGCCTTATCAAAATTTAATATGGCATTATGATGAGCGATATTTACAAGGTGATAAAACCGACCATCAAAGCGATGATCTGTCTTTTGATCATATGGTGGGTAAGTACGGCGAGTTTTTATATGCGGTTTTTAAAGTAACAGATGAGTCACTTGTTTACCGTGCTAAAAACAGCTTAAGTTTGACCCGAAACGATCACTTACAGATCATGCTAAAAACCCCTGAGGGTGAATTTAAACACTATATTGTCGCAGCTCGCCAAGATGGCTGGGTCAATGCATTTGATGCCCAAACCAATAAACCATTTACTAAAATTCAGGGTTATTTTACCAGTACAGCCACAGGCTACAATATCGAACTTCGTTTTCCGTTAAGCATGTTAGGTAATAAGCTGGGGTTTGCAATTGAGGATTGGGATACTAATAAGGTTGAACCGCAATTAATGTCAACCTCAAACATTCTCAACCCAAGCGACATAGGCTCAGTGCTCGTACCTTCACCTGAGATAAACCGTATTTTAAAAGGCATGGGCCATAGCGGAAGCCGTATTTGGGTGGTTGATAATCATCACCGCGTACTGGCGCAATCAGGCTCTATTCATCATGCGGATGGCGTCTGGGCCGACGGTATTACCGATAAACCAGCCTCTACATGGTGGCAACGGTTTGAAAAAACTTATTTACACCCACTGTACTATAAAGTGCTGACCCGTCCTGAAAACGAATTTTTAGATACCCTGCACGATGTTGCTGCTATGCAAGGAACCCATATTGCTAAAGCACTCAGTGGTTCGCCTGCATCATCATGGCGACTCACTCCTGATAACAAAGCCGTTATTTTATCTGCCGCCTACCCTATTTGGATTAAAGACAAAGTAATTGGTGCCGTAATTGCTGAAGAGACCACAAATGGCGTTCGTACTCTGCGCAATAAGTCTTTAGAGAAATTATTTAATGTCATTTTAGCGGTGATGCTAATCGGCACTGTGACTTTATTCTTTTTTGCTTCACGCATATCAAGCCGTATCAGACGCTTACGTGATACCGCAGAGCAAGCAATTGATGCACAAGGGCGAGTTACTGGCACAATTAACTATTCAGATTCAAATGATGAAATTGGCGACCTGTCGCGCAGTTTTGCCAATATTGTCAGTCGTCTTGGTGGCTACACTAATTACTTAGAAACCATGTCGTCACGACTATCCCATGAATTAAGAACCCCAGTAGCTGTAGTGCGTAGCTCTTTGGAAAATCTACAAATGCAGCCACAATCTGAACTCAGTCAAAAATACCTTGATCGGGCCAGTGAAGGGGTTGAGCGTTTAGGTAAAATTATTACCACCATGAGTGAAGCCACACGCCTTGAACAAAGTATACAAAGCAATGAACCTGAGTTATTTGATTTGCAAAAAGTCATTACCGGTTGCATGCAAGGCTACCAGCTCACTTATCCGCATCATGCTTTTAAACTCGATATATATGATAACCCTATGCCTATGCTTGGTGCGCCTGAGTTTATTGCGCAACTACTCGATAAACTCATTAATAATGCTTTAGAATTTAATAATTTAGATAGTGCAATTTGTGTCAGCTTAGTTAAAGACGTTGATGAGGCCATTTTAATAGTCAAAAATAAAGGGCCATTACTGCCACAAGGGCTTGCTGAGCATATTTTTGACTCCATGGTATCGGTGCGTAGCCAGCAGCTTCAACAGCAACCCCATCTAGGGCTGGGTTTATATATAGTTCGTTTAGTGTGTGAGTATCATAAAGGCAGCGTAACAGCGCTCAATAATCAACAAAATGATGGCGTTGAATTTATTGTTAAATTGCCATTATCTAAAGATGTAACCAAAAAAAATTAAAGGTTACATTTCTACACAATTTGCTCAATAAGTATTCACTTATAATTCAGCCTCAACACCTTAAGCTAGCTAACACTAAACATGAGCGCTGAATTAGGAGGTTAGAATGCAAACGATATTAAAACGTGAAGAAATCGACTTTATATTCGAGCTCTATTGTCATGAGCAAGTAGAAGATACTGATAATGAAACCGATACTAAAAAGCTTGATTCAGCACAAGGTAATGACATTTTCCAACCAAGTTATTTGACCTAAAAGCGGTTTGCTCATTACAATGGCGCACCTTGAAAAAGCTATGCCAAATAATGAAAAGCCACTCAGCCAAAAAAGAACTTATTTTAATACCAATTCTACTTATTGTGATTGTACTTTGCGTTGCAGGGCACTTTTTATTGCAAGCGAGTTTCGCTGACAGCAACCTCACTGAGTACTTGCTTGCAGCTTTACCTTTCGCCATGTTTGGCTTTGTTATTATTGCTTTTAAGATTGCTAGTAAGAGTGAAGATAAAGAACGCCAAGAGCAAAGCGACAAAGATTAGTCGCTTACTTAAATCCCTGATTATAAAATATGATAACCAAACCAATCAGGTTTAATTTTTTGAGATTGTCCACTTGGCGTCAGCTTAATATGTAATTGGCTATCAAGTAAATCAATGGCAAAGCAGTCATCCACATCATGTAAATCATCTTTATGCAAATGACTCATACCCGCTAATAAATGATCTTTTGCCCGTTGTTTAGCTTGCTCAGCGTCTTTAGCTACATACAAAGCAAAATCATGTTGTTCAGCAAGGCTATCAGCACGATACGCGCCTAGATTCACAAAAAACAACTTTTCAGCTTGGTTTACGGGCTGTTCAACAACCTCGATTTGATAGCCATCTATGTGTTTAATCGCCATAAAACTATCCATATGCACACTGTTTTTGTCGCCTACCCATTGGCTTTTAAGTTTTGTGTAGCACCGCTCTATTGTTTCACCTACCACAAAACGTATGTCGTGCATTTCTATATGGCAGCCCTGTATTCTGCCACCCAAATACACCATAAATAATTGCATGTTTGCTCCTACAAAATATTATCAACATCAATGTTATGTTTCTTTATTAACTTATAAAAATCTGAGCGATTACGTTTTGCAAGCTTGGCTCCTTCTGCCACATTACCGCCCGCCATTTTTAACGTATTTATAACGTAATCACGCTCAAACTCTTTTTTGGCATCGTTTAAAGATAACGGCTCAACATTACTCTCATTACTATTAAGTGCACTTTGAACTAATTGTACCGATATTACCTCACTTGGGGTCAATGCAACAACCTGCTCTACCACATTTTGTAATTGGCGAATATTACCCGGCCAATCGTAGCGGACTAATGCATGCATGGCGTCAGTAGCAAACCGCTTTTGTGTTTGCCCCATACGTTTTGCTATCATGGCACTAAAGTGTTGCGCTAGTAAGCTAATATCTTCACGGCGCTCTTTTAGCGCTGGTAGTTTAAGGTTCACAACGTTTAAACGATAGTATAAATCTTCCCTAAACTGCTGGTTTGCAATCGCATCAGGTAAATTTTTATGTGTTGCAGAAACAATTCGCACATCAATCGGTATTTCTTCTTGAAAGCCCACTGGGCGGATAGTTTTTTCTTGTAATACACGTAATAACTTAACTTGTAAGTTTAATGGCATATCACCAATTTCATCTAAAAATAACGTGCCTCCTTGCGCTTGTTGAAAAAGCCCTTGATGATCTTTTACAGCCCCCGTGAACGCCCCCTTCTTATGACCAAACAGCTCTGATTCAAGTAACTCCCCTGGCACTGCGCCGCAGTTAATGGCTACAAATGGCCCTTCACTAACATGGCTATGTTGATGAATAGCATTAGCAAGTAACTCTTTACCTGTCCCGCTGGCACCGGAAATAAGTACATTAACTTGCGTTGGGCCTAATAACTTTACTTGCTCAAGTAGGTGCAGCATCGCACCACTGCGGGTTACGATAGCGCTGCTTGAAGCTTGTTCTTCACCATTCAAGCCATGAATTTCAATAGCTTTTGCAAGACTGTCGAATAACTCATCTTTATCAACGGGCTTGGTAATAAATGCAAAAATGCCTTGTTTAGTCGCCTCTACTGCATCTGGAATTGAGCCATGGGCTGTCATCATAATAACGGGTAAGGCTGGATAGCGGCTTTGCAACTGACGATGCAAGGCCATACCATCCATTTCGTCCATGCGTAAGTCGGTAATAACGGCATCAAACACATGGCTTTTAAGTAATTGCAGCGCCGCCATACCACTTTCACAGGTTGTGACTTGGTAACCTTTAGATTCAATACGAATAGACAGTAATTTAAGTAAGCTAGTATCATCATCAACTAATAGAACGCGGGCATTTTGAGGTGATTGAGTCGGCATAATATTACTGCTCCTTGGTTTCTTCGCGTAACAGCAGTTGCTGCTCAATTGTGGCTAATGACGATAAGGTTTCTTGCATTTTATCGCTCAACGCCTGTTGTTGTTTTTTCGCATTAATTTGCTGTTTAATTTGCTGTTTCTGCAACCACCAATATTGTTTAATGTCATCAGGCCAATAGTATGCTTGATCAAGTTTTAATAACTTAGTTAACACTTCTTCAGGGGCCAAGGTATTATTTTTACAGCTAAAATTAAAAAATTGCTGGATATCTTTTGCACCTACAAAGTCCTTATTATCTGATGCAACCTTAAAACCTCCACACGCTTTTGCATGCCAACCTATCAGTACATCAGCTGGCGGATAGAAAGGATCTGTTTTTGGTCTTGGCTTCGGGTTTGGTAATGCATCGCTCGGTTGCGTAAGGGCCGTAGAGTCTGATTTAGTTTGCGTTACTTGTTGCGACGCAGCTTCATTTGTTAACTTACAGCCTGTCAGGCCAATACTGGTGATGCAAACCAATAAGATGGTTTTATAGTGCACGCCCATGTTAGCTAACTCCTCTCGTTTTATTTATTGGTATTTGAATAATGAAACGACACCCACTAGGCTCGTTATGCTCTACTTTTAAAGTGCCCATTAATTGCTCTACTGATTCTTTCACAATGGTTAGGCCTAAGCCACTCCCTTGGACCGTGGTATCTTTGGCATTTTTACCTTGGTAGAAAGCACTAAAAATTTGCGCTTTTTCTTGCTCTTGAATACCACAACCTTGGTCGCTTACCGCCATCACTAATTTACCTTCTGATTGAGATAATCCAATATTGACACAGCCACCACTATCGGAGAACTTTAAGCCATTGGAAATTAATTGTATCAATATCATTTCTATTAATTCAGCTGCCACCGCTATAGGTTGAGTAGGTAAACTTGATTGCCAATTCAACGTTTGTTCGCGTGCTAGTAAACGGTGCTCAAAATGGTTATTTATTTTATTAATTAGATGAGAAAACTCAATTTCATTAATACTGTCTTTACTGGTACGAATTGCGTTATAGCTTAGTAAGCTATCTATCATAGTACGTAAACGCACCATGCTTTGGTTTATTAATTCAAGTACTGCTTGCTGTTCTTCATTTATAGGCCCAACAATCTCATCATTGAGTAAATCAGTGCCTTCCACCATGGAAGCGAGTGGTGTTTTAAGTTCATGGGTTACATGGCGTAAAAAAGTGTCTTTTTGCTGTTCAAGCATATGCAGTTGCGCTTGTACCCACTGTAATTTATTTCCTAATTCAACAAGCTCTGCAGAGCCTTGCACCGAGATTTCTTGCTGCCAATGTCCTTGTCCTAGTTTATCAATAACTGATGTCAGGCCTTTTAAGCGCCCACTTATACGCCATAAAAAGCCACCACTCACTAACAAGGTTAGCGGTATAAGTGCCACTAACCAGTTAATAAATGAGTTTTGTAATGCCTTTAGTTGCTGTTGATTGTCGATTATTTTTTTTTCGTTTTGTTCGCGTAGCCATAACGTTTGCTGTGCGATAAGTTCGCTCACAGGTATAAATAGCTGAGCATCTTGTAAGTTTTCAGTTACTAGCTTTTGATGAGCGGTGGTGAGTACATCATACAATTTTTGCCATTGCTGCTTATCGTTGTTTGCTACGCTTAAAAAGGTTAACTCATCGACACTTTGTAACGACGATTGCCACTTATCAATTATTAACTCATCTAATGATGCACTTTTAAGCACCCAATTTTGTCGGGTAGCACGCTCTAGGCTATTAAGATCTTGTTTAAGATTATTAAAGGATTTAGATATTTGGTAGTTATCACTCACTATTTTCTGGGTTACAGCGAGTTGTTTATTAAGCGCATTCAAAAATACGATAACAACTAGCGATAAAGGGAGAAGTGAAAGCAAGGTACTGAATAAAAACTGCCCTATCAAGTTTGGTCGCCACGCTAAAATTGCTTTATATTTTTGTCCAAACGAGGCTGGCATAATTACTCCTAAATTCTAATCTCATTATTATTAACTAGGCTACTTATACACTAGCTGAATCAATATACCCAAGCCATGACCACCTGTCAGTTGCATTAGCCTTGTCTATAAACATATTGTATAAAACGATACTGAACCGCTCTATAAGCAATGCCGCTAAATTGAGACAAACTAATATATTGTTTTTTCAGTAAAAGTTCCACTTACCTTCACGACTGTTGCAAAAAAGACACACAACTAAGTAGATTTTTCTTACCTACTCACACTTAAATCAATTAACCTTATGATTTTAAAGGGCTATTAATTTTGGCACTGATCTTGTTATATCTTAATCAGAGACATTATTAATAAGGAAATCAAATGAAAGTAATAACATCACTAGGAATATGTTTAAGTGCCTTACTTAGCTGCAATGTGTTTGCATTAGACGCACAGGCCACATTTGCAGAGCTAGATAAGGATGGCAATGGCACATTAAGCGAGGGAGAAGCTTCTGAAGATGCTGTGTTACACGAAAGCTTTGAGCAAATAGATAAAGACCAAAATGGTCAGATTTCATTTGCCGAATTTAAACAATTTCTTCAATAAGGATAGTGTTATGAAACAATTAATTGCGGCTTTTTCGTTGCTCCTTTTGGCTATTAGTGCTTCGGTTTTAGCGTCTCAATTAAACGTGAGATTTGCCCAACTAGATACTGACTCCGATGGTGTAATCTCATTACTTGAAGCTAAACAAAATGATGATTTATTTAAACAATTTAGTGATCTTGATGAAAACCAAGATGAAGTACTTTCTGAAAAAGAGTTTACTCAGTTCAAAATTTAAACCGCATTAAAGTATTTGCCATAATCCCGGAGGGAGTGTGTAAATGGATTTATTGTTGGGACTTAAATTATGGCAAATGCTTTACTCTTATTGCTTTACAGCTCAATTAAAGGAATTAATTATGAAAAACATAATGGTTTTTTGTAGCTTGCTAGTAGGGTTCAGCTTCAACGCTTTGGCACTTGACGTGAAGCAAAGGTTTGATCACTTAGATAAAAATAAGGATGGCTTTTTAACACAGGCAGAGCTAGAGCCTCAGCCGCAACTACTTAACAGCTACTCTAATTGGGATAAAGATCGCGATAACCGAATTTCCTTACTTGAGTTTAAACAATTTTTAACTAAAAACTTATATTAACCGTATGAATAAACTTAAATACACTCTTTTAATGGCATTACTCACAACCAGTTGTGGCAGTTTTGCAACAAGTGACCGCATAGCCGAACAATTCAAAGCATTGGACAGAAATGAAGATGGTTTATTAACTCGTTCAGAGTCAGCCAAAGATCCAGCTTTATGGTCACGTTTTAAAAACTATGATTCAGATAAAGACAACCGACTTTCACTAGCTGAATTTACTGTTTACCTAAACCAATAACACATTTGTTCAAAACAAAGATAACCCACAAAGCCAAAACTCTGTGGGTTAATCTATCTTTAACTTAATTTAAAGTATTCCACCTGCTCTAATACAGACTGACTTTGCTGTGCAGTTTTAGTACTTGTTTCTGCTGTTTGCTGGGATATCTCTGCGGTTTGCTCTGTCAAGGTATGAATAGTATGCATGTTTTGGCTAATATCCGCAGCCACCGCAGATTGCTCTTCTGCAGCAGTAGCAATTTGTTGTGTTTGATCATTTACTTGGTTAATCATCTCCATGATTTCTTTAAGTAAACTATTACTTTCATCCATTTTATCTTCGGCTTGTGCCGCGACACGTGTACTATCAGCCATCATAGTCACTGCATTTTGACTGGCTGAACGTAACTGTCCGAGCATGGTTTCTATTTCATTAACTGAGCTGTGAGAACGCTGTGCTAAAGTTCGTACTTCATCGGCCACTACCGCAAATCCACGCCCTTGTTCACCAGCTCTAGCGGCTTCGATGGCTGCATTTAAAGCAAGCAAGTTAGTTTGCTCTGAAATATTACGTATTACATCCAAAATAGTTTCAATTTTGCTGGATTCACTTTGTAGTTTATCAACCACTTCTGATGTGTCATTTAAAGTGCCAAGTAAATGGCTTACCGCTTCTTTAGTTTGTTCTGATGCCTCTAAGCCACTGCTAGCAAGTTTCATCATGCCATCAGAAGCCGTTGCAGACTCAGCCGTATTAACCGCTATACTTTTACTCGTTACTGATAACTCTTCTATCGCTGTAACCGCTTGAGTTGTATGGTCAGAAACTTCAGAAGTAGCGCCTTGAATTTGCGTATTTGCGGTAAGTAACTCACTGCTGTGATTATTAACTTCTCCAACGCTATGATAAATGCTAATCAAAGTAGTATTTAAATGAGCAATTGTTGCATCAAGTGTTCGACTCAAATCAGCCACCTCATCTTCACCGGCAACCGCTGAGTACTGATCTAACTCACCGCGTTGCAAAGCATGTGCGCTTTGACTTACGACGGTTAAACCTTGCACAACTTTTTGCGACAAAATATGACTAAACAAAGTAGCTAAGCCGATAGCAATAACAATTGATAGGTAAAATATATTATTGGCAAAACTAATAGAGTCTTGCGCCGCCTGCTGCGACTGATGAACTTGTGCGGTGTTGGCCTGTTCAAAGCGTTCGAAAAATTCTGTCAAAGCTAAGTGCGAATCAACAAATTCACGATAAATTGAGTATTCAGCCTTATTATCTGACGATGACTCCATTGCCTGTTTAAAGTTCAGAGCGGCAGCTTCATAACGCGTTGAGTGGTTTTTTAACTTTATCAATAAGCTTGCATCACCGGTATACACCTGATTGATTTGCTCAATTAAAGGGCCTGTCTTCACGATATTATTGTCTATATTACCCAGTAGTTCAGGTGCTTGCTCATTAAGCCCTAATAAATATACGACTTGTAAACCACGAATATCGGCTATAATGCCGTCTTGAGCTTCTTTAAGCTCAGCACTAAGTTTACTTACCATAAAATTATGTTGGTAAAATCTATCAAACCCATTTGCGATTTGATTATTTGCAACCTTAATAAATATCATTGCAATAATAAAAATAATGCAAATTATGGCAGATAACAAAATAAATTTACTGCGCATTGCCAGTTCGTTGAGTTTCATGCTAGTTCCGACTTATTCATTATTTTAACGTTAATTCATAAGCATAGCCGATAAGCATGAATATTATATAATAATTTATTAAATATTTTGCTGGTTGTTCATTCTCTGATAGTGTTTATAAATCACTCGTTAAAAAGATAATTAACAATGAAGCACTTACTTGCAATAGTACTTTTAACTCCTTTGTTTGCTTTGGCTGATACGACGGTAATTTATAACGCAAATGGCTATACTCCGACCTACAAAGGTAAATTAAAACAATTTAGTACGCTTGTAATAAAAGATGGCAAGGTTGTTAAAACAGGTAACGATGAACTAAAAAATAGCTTTCCTTGCGCCCCCGCGTTTGATGCACAGCAAAAAACATTACTGCCAGGTCTGATAGATGCACATGGCCATGTTATTGGTCTTGGGAAAAACTTATCACAACTCGATTTACGCGGTAGTGACTCTATTAAAAGTGTTCAGACTAAATTAGCAAGCTTTGCCAAAAATAAGCAAGGCTGGATTATCGGTCGCGGTTGGAATCAAGAATTATGGCCTAACAAACAATTCCCGACGGCTGCTGATTTAGATCTAATCGTTAAAAACAAACCCGTTATACTGTCTCGCGTTGACGGGCACGCAATATGGGTCAATAGTAAAGCCATGGAGCTTGCTGGTATTAAGGCTAGTACACTGACTCCCGAAGGTGGCGAAATTATCAAAACAGCCTCAGGCTCGCCAAGTGGTATTTTTATCGATAAAGCAGAGAGTTTAATCAATGCAGTCATTCCTAAAAGCTCCATGCAATCGACCAATCAAGCCCTGGACATGGCTGGGGAGCACCTTTTAAGCTTAGGTATTACCTCTACTCATGATGCAGGTATCGATAAGCAAACATGGCAGATCTATAAACAACGAGCTGAGCAAGGCACGTTACCACTGCGTATTGTGGCTATGTTAAGTGCAGCGTCCCCAGAGCTTGAAACCATGCTTAAAGCTGGACGCTACAAAGACTTGCATGATTACATGTCAATTCGCAGTGTAAAAATATACGCTGATGGTGCCCTTGGTAGCCGAGGGGCAGCACTACTTGCTGATTATGCCGATAGAAAAAACCATCAAGGTTTGATGCTAGAAGATCAACAAAAGTTAGAGCAGCTTTTTACCCTTAGCTTTGAAAGTGGCTTTAGCGCAAATACCCATGCGATTGGCGACAAGGCGAATCAAATTGTGTTAAATGCCTACGAAAATGTATTTAAAAAAACCGGCGGAATTCTGTTACGAAACCGAATTGAGCACGCACAAATAGTGGACCCAACTGATATTCCACGCTTTAAAACACTAAAGATTATCCCTTCAATGCAACCTGTGCATGCCACCTCTGACATGCACATGGCAGAGCAACGGCTAACTGACTCACAACTGGCTGGCGCCTATGCGTGGCGAACCTTTTTAGAACAGGGCTCTGTAGTCGCCGCTGGCTCAGACTACCCTGTTGAGTTAGCAAACCCGTTTAATGGGCTATATTCAGCCATAACTAGAATGGATCATAATCAATTACCTAAAAATGGTTGGCGTGCAGACGAAACAATAACACGTGAAGAAGCACTTGATGCTTTTACATTAGGTGCTGCATACGCTGCGCATCAAGAATTTAAATTAGGAAGCTTAGAGCAAGGAAAGTGGGCTGACTTTATTTTAATCGATAAAGATTACTTTAAAGTACCGATTGAAGATATATTTAAAATCGAGGTTGATCAAACCTGGATTGCCGGCGAGCTGAAATACAAAAAAACCGATTCAGCAGAATAAAAACTACTCTGCTGGTTTTGACTTTTGCTGACTCAACTTAACTAAATGGTAAACATTAACAAAAGTAAGTACACCATTTGTAATTGCCACCGGCCAAGCTGAAATCACAATACCGTAAAAAGTAAATGCAACACAGCCTGCTAAATTAAACCAGCGTAGCTTTACAACATCGCTCATAGTAAGAGAGGCAACAAGCAAAGCCGAGGCAATATAACCTAAATATTCCCAACTCATTTGTTCTCTCCAATACTTTAGGTTAGCATTATAGGTAATGCTATTTTACACTCTATGAAACAGTGTAATCGCGGTATAAAAAAGCTAACTTACTCAAAACCCAAAGTAACCTCAAAAGGCTTACTTTAATAATCATTACACGGGATATAAAGGTATCAAACCTATTTTGGTCATAATGACTCAAAACAGGTTAGTAAGTTAGCGTAAATTCTTAGAGTCTTAATGCTACCGTCATTAAGGTGTAATAAATAGGACAATTGTCCGAAGAGCATACTTGATGTTTCAATATCATTTTTCTAGTTATTTGGTTGATCAACTTTTAACATTTGCAGGTAGTCGCTATCAGCAATCAAAAAAAGAAGTACTGATCCATCAAGATCAACCTCTGAGCAAATTAGTTTTGGTCAGAAGCGGGACTATATCGTTTAGCTATGATGTGGGTAATGGTCGGCGCCTATTATTAGGCCAACTAGATTGTAACAATACTTTGATTGGTGAAATTGAAGCACTTAATAATAATCCATGTATCTATACAGTTACGTGTTTTAGTGATGTTAGCTACAACTTAATTGAGCTTAAACACTGGCGAGCATTGTTGCTCGATAAACCAGAGCTAAGTTTATATACAGCACAAACTATTGCCGCCAAATTTCAAGAAAATCAGAAGATAAACCTTGATAAACTGTTACTACCGCTAGGCTACAATATTGCTAAAGACTGTTTATTACGCGCAGAAAACAATAACCCAACACTACTTAGGGCATACCCAACTGTTAATGCTGAAGCTGAGCGATTTGCCACAACTGAGCGAGCATATCGACGAGTTGTTTCAGAGCTGGTTGAAAAAGGATTAGTTGAAAGAGCAAATGGCGGTTTAAAAGTAGTAAACCTAGACAAACTAAGTGATTACGTAGAGAGTTTTTCACAAATTTGAGAAAGCTAACTTTTCTTTTATCAAAAAGGGAACGCTTTTTAGCTTTTCTTTATTAGCTCTACATAGTTTTGCAACATTTATATATCAAAATGACGATGTTAAGTTTTACATGGTATGCAATTTACATTAGCATATACTTATACGGCGCATAGCAATCGATAACATCGCTATTGCATAGCTCAGATTTAAAATACCGCCGGTTACAAATTTTTTATTTATTTAATGAAAGTATATATAATGTTCACTTGACGTATATATAATGTGCGCTTATCCTTCATTAACTAATTATTGTATCATAGCAAGAGTACCATTTTCAGGAACTTGGAGTGATACATTTAGAACTGCAATTAAGTCTGTTTACTTTAAAGAGAAAGGAAAGAAAGGTAACGATTATGGGAAATAATAAATTCAAGCTAACCAAGCTAGCGCTAGCTCTTGGCCTAACAGCGAGCTTAACAGCTTGTTTCAGTGACAACGATAATAATGATTATGTTGAACCGCCAACGCCACCAGAAGAAACAGTTGACGTTGCTGTTCCTCCTGCTGCTGCCCCAGTTCAAGCTGGTGCAATTACAGTAAGCTTGGTTGATGTTGATGGAAACCAATTAGCCGACACGACTGCAACAATTAAATTTACTTCTTCTGAAGATGGACTAGTATCGTCTTCTGGAGCAGAATTGTCTGAAGAAAGTAAATCTACAACTAACAGTCTTTTTGCTTTTAATGTTAGCTCTGTTCCAGCTGATGGTATCGACTACAGCTATGTTGTTTCTGCTGAAGGCTACTTAAGCAATTCAGGTACTTTTTCATTAACTGCAGATGAAACTACACTCGCACAAGAGATTCGTTTAACACCTAGAGAGATTTCAGAATCAGAGGTTGCAGTTGTAGCTACAACTAAAGCTTTAGCTGATTTAGCTGAGGAAGGTACTGAAGTTGCTTATGATGAAAGTACAGGCCTTAGCATTTCTGGTGACAAATCAGAAATTGAGCTTAAGCAAGAAATTTCTGCAGACAAAGCCAGCACAGCAGTTGGTGGAACCACGGTAAAACTTAAAAACGGTACAAAATTCATCAAAGAAGATGGTACTGCTATGACAACAGTTCCTGAGATGACTGTTGCATACTTTGCCAATGAAGCTACTCGTAATACTACTGAGTCTGAAGAAGATGCTGCTGAATCATCATCTTTAGATGCATTTCCTGGTGGTTTAGCTCTTTCTGTTGAAGGCCCTGACAGCGAAGAGACTGTTGATGGTTCATTTACTTCAGGTGGCTTCGTTGCTATCGAGCTTGTAGATGATGAAGGCAATAAGGTTAGCACTTTTGGTGAAGATGAGAATGGAAACCCAATTGCACTAACAGTTGCAATGCAAGTAGACAAAAACACTAACAATCCATGCCCAGTTGTTTTTGATGAAACTTCAGCCGACTCGTTAACTGCTCAAGCAGAAGCTGGCGGTTACAAAAAAGGTGTATGTACTGTTGAAACACCTACAAGCCGCGATTTAGCTGAAAATGATATCTTCCCTGTTTGGAGCTATGACGAAGATGCTGGTAAGTGGAAGTTTGAGAATTATGGTGTTGTAAAAGACAGTGGTAATGCAACAACATTCGACGTTGAAGTAGATGTTGAACATTTATCTTACTGGAACTTAGATTACTTTACTTATCGTATTGGTGCTTCAAAGTGCCCTAATAACATCTTAAATTTTAATGTTGTTGATCAAAATGACGATCCTAACGAGGCTAGAGTAAACTTACTCATCGAAGCTAAAGGTTACCGTAGTTTAATTGGAAACTATGGCGGCAACTATTCTTCTGGTACTTTCTATAACCCACCATCATTCCCTGTAACAATAAAAATGTTAAGAGATGGAAAAAATATTCTAGATGGTGTTGTTGGTCAAGCCAGCGCTGATGGTGAAGCTTCTGCGGTTGAGTTTGATGACTTATGTGATTTAAACGGTGAGACGATTAAACTTAACTCTGCTCCAGTGACCATTGTTGAAAAACAAATCACTACACAGCTAGTTTGTAGTAACACTGATGACTTTGAAATTGATACAGCACCAGTTGTAACACCAACAAATGTTAATATTTACCAAAATAACAAATTTGTTCGTAGTCTTTATTCTACTGGTACATTCTCGTTAAAACTAGAAGAGGGTGGTACTTACTCAGCTTCTTATGAAGATATCAATACAGGTGATTTTATTCCAACCTCAATAACTGCTGACGCAACTTCAGCTACATTTGATATCCCTGTAGAGTGTGAAGTAGAGACTGTTCCAGTATCTGGTTCAGGTTCTGGTTCTGGTTCTTAATTTCAAATTAAACTGAACTTTATTAAAGCCGCGCATCTGTGCGGCTTTTGTTTATCTAGTTATTGAGTTATTTTTGCTATAATGTTTATAGCAAAAATAATTCTGGGTTTTAAGGATTTAAAACCTTACTCTAATCTAAATTGGTTAATCACGTGACTTATAATAAAATTACCCTTGCGACTCTTTGTGTACTTAGTACAAGTACATCAGTTTTAGCTGAACAAAAAATTAATCATGGTATTGCCTACAATGGCTTTACCGGTATTTTTCATATCCCAACAGCTGCAGTTATGGATAAAGGGGATATCGATATAGGCTACAGTAATGAACTAAACCTTAGAGGTGAGTATGTAGATGGACATAATTTTACTTTTTCTGCAGGGCTTTTTGATGGTTTAGAAGTTAGCGGTAGGATTGCCTCATCTTCTATGCATGATGTATTATTTGGATATCAACCCGAGCCCCAAATTCGCGATTTATCATTTAATGCCAAATACCAAATACCCTTTATTCCAAAAGACTGGCTTAGTATCGCTGTTGGCGCCAAAGATGTAGGCGGCGCTGCAAATAATTATGAAGCGTATTATGCCGTTGCATCAAAAGAATGGTGGGATTTTCGTTTTAGTGCAGGTATAGGGACATCAGAAGCGCGTTCAACCACAGGAAAACGTCAATTAGACGGTGTATTTGCGGGTATTGAATATCAACCTTTATCGTGGTTAAGTATCTTAGCTGAACATGATGCTGAGGCGTTCAATCTGGGTGCTAAAGTCACTATACCTAAAGAGTGGCTTTATGATTTAGCTACTGTTTCTTTAAATAGTCGCTTTTATTCAAATACAGAGCTTGCAGACGATGATGTATATTGGGGTGTGAATATTAGCATGCCACTAAGTGATGAAGCCCAAGTTAATTATATACAACCAAAACCTGCGCCTCAGCCTAATGCTTTGCCAACCAAGTCTATTAATACCCCAAACTCAACCGAAAAACTACAAACTAGTCACTTGGCAAAACAAAACACTTTGAAAAAACCGCAACGCCAAGCAAGCAAAACAAACTTAAATAACAATCAACAAATACACGGTTTGAAAGCTGCTTTAACCAACGATGGTTTTGAAAACCTAAAGGTTGGCATCTCAAATACGGATATAATCATTGTTGAGTTTGAAAACTCTGTTTTTAACCGTAATGAGATTGATGCTTTAGGTCTTGTACTTGGTCGAATTACCGAATACTTTCCTGAAGGAAGTAATGACTTTATAGTTCGTTTATCAAAACTTGATATCCCGCTACTACAAGTTAATGGCCAATTAGATAATTACCGACGTTTTATTAATGAAAATATTACGCCAGATTTATTAGTAAAAACACAATTTAGCGGTCAAGATTTAACATCAGTAAAGTGGGCTGGAAACTCGCCAACTACTAGCCCTTACTTTGTCCCTAGAGTTACATTTTCACCTTCGTTATCTTCTAGATACGCTACCGAACTTGGTGTTTATGACTACTCATTAGCATTACAAGCCGATTTAAATATTCCATTATGGCAAGGTGCAGGTGTTAATATTACTGGTCAAGTGAATGTAGCAAATACAGATCACTTTGAAAAAGGCTCTGCATTCTCAAATGCACGCCAAGAAACCGGGATAAAGCGAGTTGTTGCTTATCAGACATTCTCGCTACCTTTTAATATTTATAACCAAACTCAAGTTGGTCTATTCCAAGATTATTTTGATTTTATGGGGATTACCAATGAAACTGCATGGCAAAGCCCCACTGGTGCACATAAATTAAAGGCTGAAATCGGTTATTTTGAATATAAAGACTATAACACCGACAAGCGCGATTACTCTTTACTATCCTATCGCTACCTCTGGGCTGAAAAGGATGTTTCATTTCATGTAACCGGTGGACAATTTTGGAACGAAGACAGCGGTTATAAACTTGAAACTAAATTTTGGTTTGGTGACGCTAACTTAGCACTCATTTATAGTGATACTGACGTACAAAAAGTGGGAATTGGCTTTAGTATTCCGCTGTCACCACGTAAAGACATGACTGCTGGTAATTGGCAGGTCAAAGGGACTCAAAGTTGGAGTCACAGTGTAAATACAATTATTAGCCAAGATGTAAACCTGATTAACACTGCAAGTGCAACAACACCGGCTTCTTCGATTGACCTTGATAAAACTTTCTTAAACCAAGATCGTATGTCTAGTAGCTATGTTTATGCTCATCTTGCACGCTTAAAAGAAGCGTTTGAAACTTATAAGTAATAGCGAGTAAGTTTGCTAGCTCATAAGTAATAAAAAAGGCCTTAACAGGCCTTTTTTATTACTAACTCGAAATTTAACCTAGTTCACGATAGAACGAGCTTAATTTGTAAATGTATTAAAATTACTTATCGAGCAATATGTCATGAATCTTTGCAAGATCAGTCTTACCTTCGATGATCTCATCAGGCGTTAATCCTGAAAGCTCATGCGGGAATACCAACCACTCATCTGATTCATGGATATAGTAATCAGGTTTCATATCAACCTTGGTGTTCTTAGGCTTGTAGTATGGGCATGCAACACGGATATCTTTAGGTAAGTTTAAACGCATAAGCTCAGAAAGCTTTTCTTTCAGAGCGAAGATACTACGGCCTGAATCAAAAACATCATCAACAATCAGTAAAGAATCACCCGCATTGGCTTTTTCAATAATGTAATGTAAGCCATGAACTTTGATTTCTTTTGATTGTTGATTAATACCGTAATACGAAGAAGTACGCACTGCAATATGATCCGTTTCTATACCTTTGTAGTCATAGTATTCTTGCACCGCAATACCAATTGGTGCGCCACCACGCCAAATACCAATTATAAAGTCAGGACGGAAACCGTCTTGGTAAACTTGCGCAGCAACGCGAAAAGAATCTTCAAGTAATTGTTGCGCCGTGATGTAAGTCTTATCAGACATAATAGAAACCCCAGTGTAAGTAGTTAA
Source organism: Pseudoalteromonas mucoides (assembly GCF_049257175.1). Classification (NCBI taxonomy): domain Bacteria; kingdom Pseudomonadati; phylum Pseudomonadota; class Gammaproteobacteria; order Alteromonadales; family Pseudoalteromonadaceae; genus Pseudoalteromonas; species Pseudoalteromonas mucoides. The sequence continues at coordinate 106,378 of NZ_JBMMUC010000005.1, read as the reverse complement.
ATCAAGTGTAGTCTAAGCAAGACAAAGTTAACCACCTGAAAAGCTGTGGGGCGAGATTTTATACTAATTTGAGCGCAAAATCTTGCTTCTGAATAATTTAATCACTATTAACAGGCTCAGCTTGACCCGTAAGTGATTTAAGTTAGGATAGATTCAAAAGGTTATGAGGGAAGCACAATGGATGCATGTATAAATCAACTCATTCAGCAATTACAGCAACACCAAATACAAGCCATTGTTGATGACTTTCCTAAATTATCTGCGCAGCAGCAAAGCATGCAATTGCTTCACTTATATCAAAGCGCACAAAGAATGGATGTAAAATACAGCTACTTACAAAATATTGCGACCCGTATTTTAACTCAACACCCTATTCCAACTTTATTAATAAACCAGTTTAAAGAAACAGATCAGCTAAGCTTTTTTACTCCTGGGCTTAAATTCAATAATGGCTTTGCCCTACAAAATGATTCAAGAAATAATGTCATACACAGTTTATTTAGCCGCTGTGATGGTGAAAAGCTGCCATTTAATTATGTGCGCTCGCTCATGTTATTTGAAAGTAACGAGGCTCTACTATTGGCATTAACGCAGTATAATAATCAAGCACTGACACCGGTGGCTAGTTATATAACCTGTAACCTTAGGCAAACTAATTTGCCTAAGCATGAGTTTTCAGCGCTGCTCGCTTTAATGGAAGTAGAGTTAACACAAAATAAAGAGGTCAACACCACTGCCTTTTTAAAAGCCTTAGTCGCGCTAAAAAACACACTGCATAACACTCTCAATGAATACACTATTTTACTGGCAAGTGCTTATTTACGTTGTAAAACACAGCAGCTCGAAAGCTATTTAGTCCGATAAATAGTATTCAATAGTGGTTACCACTCGTACTTTTTTAAGTTGTGGTGTGTTTGAATCTCTATTTGAAATACTAAACTGACCTTGTCGAGCTGATTTAATTTTGCCTAATTTAGATTGTGAATCTTTTGCAAATTTAATTGCTACTTCCCGTGCCTTTTCAGTGGCTTCTTGCACCATTGCAGGCTTAACATCATTGAGCCCAGTAAATAAGTATTCAATACGAGTCTCGTAACTATCTTGAACTATCGCGATGCCTTGTTTAGCTAATTGCCCGACATGTGCAAGCGCATTTTGTACTTTACTAGGTTGTGATGAGTATACGGTTATGTTAGCACGGGCAATATAACGAAACTGCTGATTATCACTGGAGTATTCACGAGCTTGTTTATCAACAATCGATTGTGCACCGCGACTTATTTCATCGTCATCAAAGCCATGCAACTTTAGAAATGCAGTAACAGCATCATTTTTTCGCTCAATACGCTCAACCAACTTTTCAAGGTTATTGTCTGCATCACTAAATTGCAGCGGCCAAATGACAGTATCGGCAGGCACTTCCATTTCAGCAAGCCCCTTCACTTCAACTGTCCGTTCCATACTTTTCACATCAAGCGCAGCACTTTTAAGGATCAAACCTAACCCGAGTAGGCCAATCGATATGGCTATCGCAGCGATTACGATATGGGAAGCTTTTGTGTTAATCATGTTTATTCCTTGATATAGATCTACTTAAGTACTCGAAAACTAGTACTAATAAGTGTTAGATTAAAATTTAAATGGTAGAGTTTAAGTGTTTCACCTTAACCGCCACTTTACAGCGAAGGAAAAGCCATGAGTGTAAAGCGCATTAGTCAATTTTTTAACCCTACTTCAGTTGCCGTTATAGGTGCATCAAATAATCCATCTCGCGCAGGCTTTATTGTAATGCGAAACTTACTCCAAGGTGGTTTTAACGGCCCTATCATGCCCGTCAGCCCAACACATAAAGCGGTGCATGGCGTATTAGCTTACCCCTCTATAGCAGCCTTACCTAAAGTGCCTGATTTAGCTGTAATTTGCACCAACAAACATACAGTTACATCAATAATTAAGGAGCTGGGCGAATTTGGTTGCAAAAATGCTGTAGTCATCGCTGCAGGACTCAATGTAGAACAAAAAAACGCACTGCAACACGCAGCTAAAGAAGCAAATGTGTCATTACTTGGACCAAACTGCTTAGGTTTGTTAATCCCTCATATTGGCTTGAACGCCAGCTTTTCTCATACGGTAACAACACCTGGAAAAATAGCCTTTGTATCTCAGTCAGCTGCAGTGTGCTCAACTATACTAGACTGGGCGAAAAACAAAGAAATTGGCTTTTCTTATTTTATCTCAGTGGGTGACTGTTTAGATATCGGTTTTGCTGAACTGCTGGACTTTTTAGGACGCGATGCCAAAACCAAAGCGATTTTATTGTATATAGATAATATCGAAAATATTCGCAATTTTATATCAGCCGCGCGTGCCGCTGCATTTAGCAAACCTGTCATTACAATAAAAACAGGAAAAACTGCCGCTGGCGCACTCGCTGCAGAAATACACACTGGTGGTAAGCAAAGCTCCGACGCTGTTTACGACGCCTTATTTCAACGTGCGGGTATGCTGAGGGTAAGTGATTTAACGGAGTTATTTGCTGCAACTCAAACGCTAGCAATGCACCCTAAACTGCTACAAGTAGAACAACTGACTATCTTAACTAATGGTGGCGGCCCAGGAGTTATGGCTGTAGACAGCTTATTGCAAAGTTCTGGTAAATTAGCACAACTTAGTGACGAAACACACGCTGCGCTTAATAAAGTTATTCCGCAATCAGATATGACTTCAAATCCGGTTGATATTTTTGGAGATTCATCGCCGGCGCGCTATAAGCAAGCACTCGAAATATTACTGCACGCTAAAGAAGTTAAAAACTTACTTATTATTCATACTCCCTCTGCGATTGCACCGAGTGAAGAATATGCACACATTATAGCGCAAACACTCAGTAAACTCCCTAAGATGGCGCGCCCTTATGTGATTACCAATTTTATGGGTGAAGATGCAGCCTACGCTGCCAGAAAGCTCTGCAGTAACTTTGCCATTCCAACTTATCGCACTCCCGAAGGCGCTGTCAGAGCATTTATGCATTTAGTGAGTTACCGTAGAAATCAAAAGCATCTAACACAAACGCCAGAGTCAAATACTGATGATGCAAAAATTAATAAACTTAGCGCTAAAGAACTTGTTAATGAGTTTTTAGCCGAGCAACAAAGCTACCTTTCAACTCATCAAGCGAGCCAGATCCTGACTCATTACGGTATTGAGTGTATTCAAACTGAAGTTGCTTACACACCAACTGAAGCAAAAGAGCAAGCAATTGAGTTAGGGTTTCCGGTTGCGCTTAAATTGATTAGCCCAAGCATTCCTTCTAAGTCAGAGGTTGGTGGCGTTGTATTAAACCTCAATGATGCACAAGAAGTTGAGCAAACAGCATTTGCTATGTTGCTACGAATTAAAAATACCTACCCAGATGCGGTAATTGAAGGGTTTTCGCTGCAAAAAATGGCCCCGCGCGCAGGAGCTAATGAGCTACGTATCGCCATTAAAACTGAACCAAATTTTGGTCCTGTTATCTTGCTCGGTGAAGCTGGGACGGGGCTTGAATTTGCTCAATCAGCTGTCGCCCTACCGCCATTAAATATGAACTTAGCTAAATACCTAGTTGCTGCAGCGCATGATAAAGGCGTATTAAAAGACCGTGTTTTGCCAGAAAAAGTTGATAAATACCGTCTATGCGCTTTATTAACTCGGATCTCGCAGTTAGTTATTGATCAACCGGATATTACATCTGTTGAGCTAAATCCAATACTGGCGAGTAACGGGCAATTTCTGGTACTTGATGCCACGATGACTCTAAGCCGTTATCAAATTCAAAGTAACCGCAAACGTTTATCAATTCGCCCTTACCCTATCGAGCTTGTGAAAAGCGTAACGCTAAAAAACAATAGCCAAGCTACTTTAAGACCAATTAAGCCTGAGGATGAACAAGCACACCAAGCATTTGATCAATCACTCACAAAAGAAGACCGCTACAAACGATTTTTTGGTGAGCTACCTCAGTTTAACCATGATCAACTGGCTAAGATGACGCAAATTGATTATGACCGTGAAATGGCCTTTATTGTGACCCAGGAACAACAAGGTCAACAACTTACCTTAGGGGTTTCTAGAGTGTTGATGGATCCAGATAAAATTCGTGCAGAATTTGCCATTGTTGTTCGCTCTAATTGCCAAGGCCTCGGGCTAGGCGGTATGTTAATGCGTGCTGCTATCGAGTATTGCCAAAGCCAAGGAGTGCAATTTATTGAAGGGATCACCTTACCTGAAAATACCGGAATGATAGAGCTTGCTCGTAAATTAGGTTTTAAAATTAGCCGCGACTTCGAAGAAGGTAGCATAAACATGCTACTTAACCTGAACTCTGGTTAAGAGATGTACTAATATATTTATATTAAATCACAAATATATTTATTAGTCTCCAGCCGGAGACTTTTAGCGATAACAAGGCGAATTTACGCGTCAATAGCTAGCCTATTGCAAGTAAATTCAACGCAGTTAGCGTTGAATGTAGCCGCTGGAGATAAATTTATTATCGAGACCTCAGGTTACTTAAATTAACCAAATAGACTTAATACGGATACGACTTTGACTACCTTAAGAAAACGTACAGCTCTACTACTTGAAGGACATGGAGAGTACACCAAAGCCGGACACATTATAGATATATTTTTAATCACATTAATTATGGTAAACGTAGTTGCTATTGTGCTGGAATCCATCGCGAGCCTTGCGCAAACTTATACTTACGAATTTTTAATGTTGGAAATCGCATCAGTCAGTATTTTTGCTATTGAATATATCCTGCGCTTATGGTCTTGTGTTGATCGCGCTGAGTATCAAAGCATAGAAACGGGGAACTTAAAACGCCGTCTTAAATATATGTTTTCTCCTTTAGCGCTAATCGACTTACTTGCTATCTTGCCGACTCTATTAATGTTCTTTATTGCTTTTGATTTACGCTTCTTAAGAGTATTCAGATTGCTACGCGTATTCAAATTAACTCGTTACTCCCGCGCAATGCAATTGTTACTAAAATCGTTTCGGGACGAAAGTAGCTCCCTGATGGCTGCTTTTTTTATAATGGCTGTAGTACTTATTTTAGCTTCCTGTGGCATTTACCTCATCGAACATGATATTCAACCAGATAAGTTTGGCTCCATTCCTGCGGCCATGTGGTGGGCGATGGCTACACTCACCACGGTAGGTTATGGCGATGTTGTACCCGTAACACCCCTCGGGCGTTTCTTTGGTGGAGTGATCACGTTACTAAGTATGGGCATGGTGGCTATTCCTACTGGTTTACTCGCCTCTAGCTTCTCTGAACAGTTACGCAAACGCCGTTTACATTTTAACGATGCGGTTCACGAAAACCTTCATGATGGGCAATTAGATGACGATCAGCTCGAGCACTTAGAAACTCTGCGAATTAAATTAGGCTTAAATAAGCAAGAAGCGAATAAAATAATAAAAAAGCAACTAAACGCTCGCAGCCAGCACTTATATTGTCGTCATTGTGGTGCTAGGCAAGATTAGGGGCTAGCTAGATTTAATAAGTAAGGGTCATAACGCTATGATAATTTTACTATAGCGTTAATCTTTACGTTAATCCCTTGCTAAAAGTGAACTCCAATCCTTCACTAATAATGCAGTGACATCATCACCAGGGATAGGTTTACTAAATAAATACCCTTGGAACATATTACAACCAAGTGCACGCAGAAAAGTAAGCTGTTTTTTAGTCTCGACGCCTTCTGCAACACACTCCTTCCCTAGACTCTTTGCCAATGTCAAAGTGGATTCGATAATCGCTTCATCGCCATTATCAACCCCGATATCAGAGACAAAACTTCGATCTATTTTCAATACATCAATAGGGAAACGTTTTAAATAAGTAAAAGAAGCATAACCAGTGCCAAAGTCATCCATATAGAGCCGACAACCAAGCTGCTTTAATCTCGTCATACTCTTTAATGCGTACGCGGAGTCATCCATTAGTACCGACTCAGTGATCTCAAACACCACAGTGTCAGGGCGCACTCCCGCAGTGCGCAAAGCTGTATTTATCTCTTCAACTAGCCCCTGATACTCAAAATCTAATGCTGAGAGGTTGATTGATACATATAAATCAGGCGTAATTAGCTGCCACTGCTTCAACTCTATTAATGCTCGTGACAATGTTTGTAGCATAATTTTTGTGATTAAACCTATGCTTTCAGCAACTAATGCAAATTCTTGGGGATTGTTTACCGTGTTATCCGGCCAACGCAATAACACTTCGAATCCTTCTACTTTTTGCTCTTTTGCATTCACTATGGGCTGATAATGGTTGCAAAACTCATGCTCTTTATAAGCCTTATTTATTTGAGATTCTAAGTGTAGAGCTCGTTGTACATGTTGATTCATTTCTTGTTTATAAAACTGATAACTGCCCTCTGCACTCTTTTTAGCATGGTATAAAGCAACATCAGCGGCTTTAACTAAGCTTGTGCTTGTCGATGCATCATCCGGGTAAAGCGCCACACCGATGCTTAGGCTGACATTAACAGTTTGCTGAGTCAGTATAATCCCTTCGCTAACGCTGTTCATTATTTTAGCGCACAGCAATACAACTTCTTCAATCTGCTCTACATCCTCGACCAACAACATAAACTCATCACCATTGAACCGAGCAATGCTGTCATTTGTACGTAACCGTGACTTAATTCGTTTTGCGACCATTTTAATAATGGTATCTGCAGCTTCGTGTCCAAGTGAGTCATTAAAGTATTTAAAACGCTTAATATTAATATTTAATAATGCAACTTTGCTGCTATGAGACTCTGCTTGCTCTAATGCATGTACAACACGGTCATTAAATAGGGTTCTATTAGGTAACCCTGTAAGGCCATCGTAATTAGCCAATAAAAACAACTCACTCTCAGCCATTTTTTGTGCATGAATATCCGTTAGAATAACCACGTAACTTTCGAGTCGGTTATCATTTCCTGCTACCGCGCTTATTTTTATCAGTACATGACGTAATTCACCATTTGCTAACCGCACCGTATCCTGTGCACTATAATGTTCACCGACTTGTTGATTTCTCATAATACGTAGATAGTTCATACGTGCTGTACGACTCATTCCGAGCTTAAGTGAACGACTCGAATGAAACTCAGCGGCAAAATTAAAGGCCGTTTGCAAAGATTGATTTGTAGCTAAAATACGTAAGTTTTTATCGAGTATAAACACCCAGTCACGAGTTTGCTCAAAAGCCGCACCAAATAAACGCGCATGCTCTTCAAAAACTAGTTCTCGGGTCATATTGGTGTATGTGCCCGCGACTTTCTCTGGCGTTCCTCCTTGCCACGCAACAACTTTGCCAAAGTCTTTATACCAGCGCCAATTCCCGGCTTTATGCCGTAAACGGTAGGTACAATTGAAGTAACCTTTCTCTGTTGATAAAAACTCAAGCCACTCTAGGCGGAATTTTTGCTTGTCTTGAGGGTGTATTTTTGCAAGGTAATCATCCAAATTAACCGTATCAACATCATAGCCCAACTCATTTTTTAATCGTGGCTGATAAATGATTGGACTTAATGACTGCCAATCCCATACCCCTGAATGACTTCCTTCTAACGCGAGCTTTAATCTAGCTTCACTTTCTTGGCTTTCTCTATGGGCTGCCAACAATATTTGCTGTATTCGATTTCGACGCATCATCCACACAGTCACAATAGCCAAAAATAGCAATACGTAAAGCACCATAAATATTGGAGAGCGCCAAAGCGGGTATTTTACTTCTATATCTAGCGTTGCGGGGTGAGTAAAGTCACCGGTTAACGGATCTTTTGCCCAAATTTTTAACTGGTATTCTCCTGGGTTCAACTTAGGAAAGAGTACGCGATTATTATTTCGGGTGTAGGATTTTTGTCCATCTGATAGCTGATATTCATAAATAATCCGTTCTTGATAATTGAATGCCATAGCTGAAAAAGCAACTTCAAGTCCAATATCATCGTGCTCTAAAATCACTCTCTCAATTGGCTGTTTTAAATCAACCGCTAATTCACGAGACATAATATCGATACTGGTTACATTTACATGCTTGATGAGGCCATGCTTAGGGCTATTATCTTTAGGGTAAAAATAAGTAAACCCTTTTAGTGTGCCATAGACAATTTGGCCAGTTTTTAAACGGGTAAACGCACCACTATTGAACTCAGTTGATACAACACCTTCGGAGGTAGTAAATTGCTGAAAATGCTTATTTTCAGGGTTTAAACGCCAAATTCCTTTATGGCTACTCATCCAAATCATACCAGATTCATCAAGTACCATGTCGTAAAGCAATGTCCCTAATTTATTTTTATCTAAATCAATAGTATGCAGAAGTTTATAGCTCGTTGCATCAAGACCTATCAGTCCAAAGTTAGATAATGAAATCCATAATACATTATTTTTATCAACAACATACGACATTACGTTAACCGCTACATTTTCATGTTGCTCTGGCACAGTATAAATTTTAGTTAAAGCATAAGTATCAGGGTTAACGTGATAAAGTACACCTGAATTATAAAATAATGGTGAATCGGGCATGGTCGATAAAGGGGGTAAAAAGCCATACGCTAAAAATGGCTCGAATTGCTCAAATTCACCCACTAAAGGGGTAATCATTTGCGTATCGATGTTGTAGATGAACATGCCATATTCTGGATGGACATAAAACAGCTGTCCATTTGGCATCAACACCGAGCCATGTACCCAACCATCAATTAGATGTTGCTGACCTGGGTCTCGAACTTTGGCGGGTAATATCTCATAACTATGTGGGTCAAAGCTAAACACCCCGCGATTAGTATGTAACCAAAGCTTATTTTTATACGGTGTTATTTTATAAATACTAAATTCAGTGGTAAATAAATCTACTTGATAATCTTTTAAAAACACCTCACCTTCAAGTGTTGTTAAATCAACAGCTGTTAGGCCGTTATGTGTTGCCAACCAAACACGTTCTTCATACTCGGTTATCCCCCAAATAGATGGGTGTGACAAACCATCACCAGTTATTTTACTCGCATCAAGGTTTTCAAAGTGATAATTATCAAGGGGTACATAAAATGCACCATCACTTTTAGTCGCAACCCACATAGCGCCATTTTTATCTTTAACTATGTCAATAATACTGGTATCTGAGAGTGCATATTCACTTTCTTGGATACGGGTATTTTTAACTAGTTCCCCTGTAGTTGCATCGTACTTAAATAGCCCCTTATCCGTCCCTACATCATAAACACCTTGTTCATTAATGATTTTCCAAATATTTAAATTCGGTAATAAAGTGGTATTTTTAAAGGGTGTATCAGGTCGTTCGAACATACTTGGTAAATTACTTATATCAACTTCATACAAACCACGTACCGCACCAACAAGCAGTTTATTATTCTCACCGAGGGCAAATGACTTAATATAGTTTTGGTATATATGTTCTGGTTCAGTGCTAAGGTGTTCAAGTGGCCGGTATTGCCCTGTACTCACATGATAAACATAGGCACCACTACTTGTAGCAATAAAAATATACCCTTGATGATAAAACAAATCTCTAATGACGGTGCTTCGAGTGCGCTCTGGCAACTCAAAGATGGTTTCGATGGCGCCACTTTCGATATCTAACCGAGCAAAATCCCAGCCTCGTCCTATCCAAAGTGATTTATCATCCGAGGCTACCATGCTGAACACTGATTGACTCAGAATCTGTTCTTCACTGGTTGGTTTTGATAAAAATTGCTGGTAGCTATCAGTAACAGGATCATAACGAAATAAACCCGCTAATAACGAGGCTATCCATATATAACCTTCGGGGTCTTGGTAAATGCGATCTATTATGACTTCAGCAAGCTCACCATTAGGCCCGGAAATGTGTAGTACTTGATAGCCGTCATACCGATTTAAGCCACCTTCCGTAGCCAACCAAAGGTAACCATTATTATCAATTAACATCTTACTGACGTAACTTTGCGATAAACCTTCACTTGGTGATAAGCGCTTTACTTTGGCATTTATCTGAGCAGTTATTACAGTGCAGCTGGCTAACACCGCAAAAATAAAAATTCTTAACCAGTTACCCATGTAATATCCCAATTATTATTTTGTGTATTCAGGCAGACACTGTAAAGCAACGATATTCCGCCGCTCATAGACTCTAAAAAGTGTCGATATAGGTAGCGGTAATGTTAACACATAGTTAAACCCAATTGAGCGATAAAAATCAATTAAACTTTGGTATGCAAAAGTAAAAACAGCCTCTTGCTGTTGTAATAGGAGCGATAGGAGTAACTTTTTAGCAATTCCTTGCTTTCGCCAGCGAGGGGCAACCAATAATGTAGATAAAAATAAATAGCCATCACGGCGTTGAATGCGGCACGCAGCAATTATTTCTAACTCAGCATAAACCACCCATATAATATCTTGTTTAGTTGCACGCCCTCTCGCCCCATACTTATTGTAAAACTTATTTACTAAAGGCGTTTTAATAGACTCTAAACACACTATTCGAATCACAAATTAGCTCTGCATTAATGCAAGATACTGTTCAAATTGTTGTTTCAAAAATGCTTGCTCTGCAACAGGGCGACTATTAATAGTGCTGTACACGTTTTCACGCGTGTTTTTACCGCGCTTAATTTGGTAGGCCCAAAATGAAGCTTCATAATCGAGTTGAATTTGATATTTTTGCTCACGAGGTAGTGCGCATAAGTTGTATGTCATAACTTCCAACTATTTTTAGAACAATACATTAGTTTTAAGTATATCAAACAATTTATTATTGTAAGTAAAAGAGTCTCTACTTCCCTTGCACTATGTATGAATTATGAGTAAATTGGTGGCGATTTTTAGTCCCATTTTGGAAACACATTGTTAAATAAACTGTTTCTTACTCTTTTTCTGACAAGCTTATTACTACCGGTAACGAGCAAGGCAAGCAGTCAACATTTACTGTTTAACCGCCCTGCTGATACTCCGCAAGCAAGGTATGTTATCGATTTAATGTCAATGGCTTACAATCAGCTCGGCTATAGGGTGCATATCACCGACTTTAATCATCAAAGCGCATTAACAGCCGCAAATAATGGTACTTTAGATGGTCAATTAGGTCGTATTAGCTCAATAGCGGAGCAATATAAAAACCTAAAAATAGTCAATTTCCCATTATTTGAGTTTAACTTAATTTTATTAAAAAACTGCCTCCAATGCAGTTTTGAACAGCTAGATAGCATCGCAATACAAGCAGGTTACCCTGCTGCGCAGGATTATTTAGATAACAACCCTTTTATTGGCAACGTTGTCCGAGTAAAGAGCGTTACAGCACAGCTAAATTTGCTAACGCAAAAAAAAGTAAGTGGTTTAGTATTACTAGATTTTATACTGCACTCTAAGCACCCTAGTTTTGACACATCAGCATTTCAAACAGAAGTTTTAGTGCCCATCCAAAGCTTTCATTTTTTACATAAACGCCACAGTGCCTTAATACCTAAACTAGAAGCAGAGCTCATAAGGTTACACGAAAATGGTACTGTGCAGCTTTTAAGAGCAAAGTACAGTTTAGATTAAAAATCAAACCCACCTTGCTCCGGGTGCTGAGGTTTATCGGTTACACTGTGCTGTTTTTGTAAATAACGTTTATAGCGCTGTTGGCAAAGGCTTAAGACCTTCTTTTTTTCTGCGTTTGAAAATGAATTCCAGGCAAAACGCTCTTCGCGGCTGCGATAGCAACCTTTGCAATATCCCCGATTATTTACTTCGCATATACTTTTGCAGGGGCTAGGAATTTCAAATATTTCAATTTGTTGCATTAATACTACGCTATTTACTCAACACTACTTTGAGTATAGCCCGTTTTTTCGACAAAAAAAAAGCCGCAATCAATGCGACTTTCCTTAAAACACTTTTATCTCAACTTTCATCGCTATTTATTTCAGCTTTACGATGAAATGGTTTTGCATACATAGCAGTGACTAAAGGCTTAAGCTCCGGTGGAACATTAGCCATGCGCTGTTCAAATGCTTTAGCATCTTTTTTATCAATCACCGCTTGCTTACAGCCACCAGCAATATAATTTCCTGGGTGCAAAAAGAATGAGTCAACAATTTGCTGATCTATTGTCTTTGCTAATTGCTCCGGCGAATCACATCCAGATTCAACTGGTTGGCCAAAAGCTAAATGTACATGCCCTTTTGCGGCACTAAAACCTTCAACAATGCTGGCAATATCTTCACCTGCTGACTTCACATATTTACCATGCTGCTGCTTATGATACAGCTCTCTCGCCTTTGCTAAAGCGCAAGGTTCGTACTGGTAAGAAATCGACACAGGTACAATTTTTAACTCACGAACATAGTCAGAAAACTCTTTCTTTTGCTTACGTCCTTGCAGTTGCAACATTTTTAATAAAGCCGGATCTGTTTGATCAAAACCATCTTTAGCACGCCCTTCTTTTTGCGCAATCCAGATTGAGTTCCCTTCAATTAAAGAGTCATAAATGTAAGCAGATAACTGTGAAAGCGCTTTAAACATTTCTTTAGGTGCTTTGGCTGATCGCTTTACAATAAAGCTTTTATTTAACCGCATTAGCTCTGTAATGTATGGTATTTGCAATAAGTTATCGCCAATAGCAATACGTACCGTTTTCATCTTATGACTAAATAGACCCCAGTTAACTAGTGCAGGATCAAGCACAATATCTCGGTGATTAGAAATAAATAAGTAAGCTTGCTCAGGATCAAGTTGATCCAGCCCTGAAAAAGTGACTTCTGAAGTAGTTCGCTTTACTAATAAGCTGAGGTATTTGGCAACTTCTTGTTGAACTTGCTCAACTGAGCTGATGTCCCCCCACTTTTTTTGTAATTGATGTCTTACTAAAAAGCGCGAAAAAAATGGAATAGCGGATACAAATCGCGGTAAGTTATATTTAGCTAACACATCTATAAATGCATTATCATTAATTAAGCGCGTAACCGAAGCGGCTACTTCATCGTCATTATAAGGTCGTATATCGGCGTACTTATCCACTAATTCACTCATTACTGCATCTATAAAGTTAAAAAAACGGCACGTAAAATACGTACCGTTTATATTCTATCGCCGATTATAACTCAGGCAAGCAAAAATGCGAACTAAGTAGATAAAGTGGAAGCGATACTTAATGTAGATTATATTAAAAAACTACATTTATAACATACTATTACGCAATGCTCTTACCAGTTGTTACAGCCTTAGCGCGCACTGCGATGATAACTAAACGGAGCATTAACGCCATTAAAATCAGCCCGCAAATCATACTAAACCAATATGGCAGTATCTCATGCTCTTCACCCAATAAAGGACTAACAACAAAGCCAAACTCAGCGACTAAAAAATCAGTTAAAAACCCGAACGCTATTGCCACCCCAACCACTGAGGTTAAATAGGCAAACACAGCCCGTTTACCAAGCTCCTTGGCGACAACCCCTAAAGTTGCAATATTTGTTGCAGGTCCAGCAAGCATAAACACAAGTACAGCACCTGGAGCCACACCACTGAGCAATAAGCCTGCCGCAATTGGCGTTGATGCTGTGGCACAAATATACATAGGAATACTAATTAAAATGACCACTGTCATTGCAAGAATACCGCTGCCCCACTGCGTTAAGAACGACTCTGGTACATATGTTTGTACTAAGGCAGCAAAGAATAAACCAATCATCAACCACACCATGGTATCTGAGAGCAACTTATTACAGCTAAACGTAATCGCCTGTTCTACTTTTTGCCATTGGGTCGGCTTTTCACGGTGATCACTCGCGCAGCAGCTAGGCGATTTGGTTGTTTCAGGTTTCACATCAGAACAGCATGCTGTCTTACTCGGCTGTTGTTTTTCATTTGAGCTGCAACTCTCTTCAGCTGCTAAGGGTAGTTTTTCACTAGTGCAGCATGATGCTGTAGCAATTTCGACCTCATCAGTAGAACAACAACGAGTCGTTTTCTGTTGTGATAAATTTGCATGTTCATCCTTATAATCACTTTTCAGAGCGTCGCGGCCAACTAAAACCCCAGCTACAATGGCACTAGAGATTGCAGCAATAGGCCGGATGATAGCCATAAATGGACCGAGTAGAACGTATGACACAGATACAGAATCAACACCAGTTTCAGGTGTAGAGACTAAAAATGCAGTGGTTGCGCTTTTTGATGCGCCAGCACGACGCAGCCCTATGGCTGCAGGTATTACTCCACACGAGCACAAAGGCATAGGAGCGCCTATTAAGGCGGCCTTTACTGTAGTCCAAAACCCTTCTTTACCTAAATGTTTATTTAAAAAATTGGCAGGCAAATACACATTTAATAACCCAGCAATTAATAAGCCAAGCATTAACCAAGGAGCAGAAAGTAAAAATAGCTGCCAAAAGTTATTTAGTAAGTCCATCTATATCCTCCAAGGTCGTTAAAATAGAACAGTTATCAGCAAGCTCTTCACCGCCGCAGCATTTTTGGGCTAATACTGATAATGATTGATGAAAGCGAGTGAGTTCAACAACTCTCTTAGCCACCAAGTCACGCTTTTGTATAGTTAAGCTTTTAACTTCGTGACATGAATGCTGATGTTTATAAAGCTTAATAGCCAGTAGCTCTTTAATTTCAGTCAAGCTAAAGCCGACATCTTTAGCCCGTAAGATAAATCGCATTTGCTTTAAATTTGACTGGCTATAGTCTCTATACCCTGCCTCTGTTCGTCTCGAAGGCATTAACAAACCATGCTTTTCATAGTAACGTAAGGTATCTGTAGATACACCAAGTTGAGCTGCAACTTCACCTATTTTCATCATGCTCTCCGATGAGTGTTTTTTAACTGATGCCCAGTATAAACCTTAGAGTACACACCAAGGTCAAGCATTTAAATTTAATTAAGGAAATATATGAATATCACCCTGCTCGATTCAGCCACTTTGGCAAACGCTTCATTAGCTCCCTTTGCACAACTTGGTAACTTTAAGCATTACCCACTCACTAGCGCAGAGCAAGTGCTCTCTCATAGCGAAGGTGCTCAAGTATTAATTACCAATAAAGTCATTTTAAACCGTACTACGCTAACACAATTACCTCAATTAAAACTTATCTGTGTAGCGGCTACTGGCACTAATAATATTGATCTCAAAGCCGCAAAGGAACTCGGTATTGCTGTGACTAATGTGGCTGACTATTCCACGGCTTCTGTTGTTCAACATACTTTCACATTAATAACAAACTTACTTGGCAACACGCATCATTATATTAACGACGCTCAGCAAGGCATGTGGCAAAAAAGTGCTATGTTTTGCAGGCTTGATTACACCATTAACGAAATTGCAGGTAAAAACTTTGCCATCATCGGCTATGGCTCTCTAGGTAAAGCGGTTGCAGATGTAGCAAAAGCATTTGGCGCTAATGTGATCCTATGTGAACGCAAAGGCCATGCTCCACGAGAAGGTAGAACTGAATTTAATGATGCAATCGAACAAGCTGACATTATCAGTATTCATTGCCCACTAACAGATGAAAGTCATGATCTGATTGGCACTGCCGAACTAGAACGAATGAAATCAACGGCTATTTTAATAAACACCGCCCGTGGAGGAATCGTTAATGAAGCGCAATTGGCTCAAGCTTTGAGTCAGAATCAGATTGCTGGAGCTGGGTTTGATGTTCTAACAAAGGAGCCTGCGAATACTGATAACCCGCTTGCTAATTACAGTGGTAGCAACCTAATTTTAACTCCGCACATTGCATGGGCAAGTGAAGAGTCAATTAAGCGTTTAGTCAGTCAAGTTAGTTTAAATATCACTGCGTTTGCTGAAGGCGAGAGCCGCAATAGATTGGTTTAGTTAACAATTTTTTGGTTATTATCGCTAACCAAGTAGCGATAATGACCTAGCCAAAAGCATAAAACTTATTAACCTACTGATTTAAAACAACTAAAAAACTGGCCAGCTATTTGCTTTTAATAAATTATTAATTAAATAACTTATTAAAACTCAGGAATACAAACATGAAAAAAGTAATGTTGATTGCAACACTCAGCGCCCCACTACTTACAGGTTGTGTCATAGCCGTATCAGATGGTGAAGCAGAGACTCATTGGGCAGGCGATTCATCAACGAGTTGGCAAAAACAACACAAAAATAACCGTGAAACGATTGCTAATTTAGCATTAGGTACAAACTATCAAGTGGTGTTAAACCGTTTACAGACACCTAATTTTACTGAGCTACTAAAAAAAGACGATAAAGTATACCAAGTTCTTTTTTACGCTACCCACAGCATCCACTCTGATGGCAAGATGACTAAAGACGAGTGTACTCCGTTAGTATTTGAAAATGATAAATTAATTGGTATCGGCGATACCATCTATAAATCACTCAGCGGTGAGTAAGCTCGTTACCTTGACGCAGATACTGTACGGGCGACGATTTGATCTCGCCCTGAATCTTTAGCCTGATATAAACCCAAGTCAGCCTCTTCGAGTAAAACTTGCTCAGCATAAACCTGCCCTGTCTCAGTGGTTGCAATACCCAAGCTGATTGTTACATGCTCTGCATTCAGTGATGCTTTATGAGGAATATTGAGCGAATTTACCGCATCACGTAACTTATTGGCAAACGCCAATGCTTCTTGCTTGCCCATACCCGGTAATACCGCAGCAAATTCTTCTCCGCCATAACGGGCTACAAAATCGCACCCTCGCTGACATTCCCCTACTAATGCATGAGCAACGCGCTTTAAACAATCATCACCAGCTCTATGACCGTAGCAATCGTTATAGCGCTTAAAATGATCAATATCCATTAGAATAACTGACAGTGATGTTGAGCTTCTGCGACTTCTTCGCCATTCTCTTGACAGATTCTCATCTAAGTAGCGTCTATTCGGTATTTCTGTTAAGCCATCTATTGATGCGAGCATCTCAAGCAAGTCATTTTTTTGCTTAATTAATAATTGATTTCGCACTCTAGCTCGAACAATTACAGTACTGAAAGGTTTAGCTATGTAGTCCATAGCACCTAATTCAAAGCCTTTAGCTTCATCATCATGGCTAGTATTTGCAGAAATAAAAATAACCGGGATAGTTTGAGTAACAGGGTTTTCTTTAAGCTGCACTAAAACTTCATAACCATTAATACCAGGCATAACTATATCAAGGATAATTAAGTCAACTGTTGTTGTTTTTAAAAATGTTAGCGCTTTTTCACCGTTCTCCACAAGAAAAACCTCATGCTCATCGGCTAACGTTTTTTCAAGTACTAATCGGTTTAATGGATCGTCATCTACAATCAGTACTTTCGCTTTCTTCAACATTTGCTGTTCCTTGTATTTGAATAAAAGCAATAACTTGCTCTAATTCAATTATAAGCTGGTTAAAAAGTTGCTGTTCTATATTTTTCGAGCTGCGTATTGCAGTCTCAAGCTGTTGCGCACTCAAGGATAGTCTAATAAAACCTAAGTTTCCTGATACGCCTTTTATGCTATGCACTAAGCGTTCCACAGTTTCAGGCTGCTGTTCATTTTTTAACTTATCACGCTGTGTTTTACATAATTCAGCTAATTTATCAACCATTACTAATAGCAAATCATTATCACCTGCAAACTGAGATAATGCAAAGGTTCGATCAAAGAAAGCGGGAGGAAGTACCTCAATCTCACTAATTGCTTGTAATAAAGCGTGCGCAACTATTGGTTTTGTCAGATGTTTATTCATCCCTGCAGCAAACGATCGCTCTTCATCTTCTTTTTCACAATGAGCAGTAAGAGCAAAAATAGGTAATTGTTGTGAGCTATACTTAGCTCTGATCATCCTAGCAGCTTGTAAGCCATCAACCTCTGGCATTTGAATATCCATTAAAACTAAATCAGGCATGATGTCTTCAATTAAATTAATGCCCTGCAAAGCATTACTTGCAACTAACGTATTAATACCAGCTTGCGCAAGAATATTACATATAATATCTAGGTTAAGTTGGTTATCATCTACTACCAGAACCAATAAGCCACTTAAGTCAGCCCTTGGTTGTGTAATAGTTTGACTTTGTAGTTGCGTGGTTTTGGCTTCAATTAATAGACGCTGCGCTAAAGCTGAGCTGCTAATGTATTGAATATTTAACCCTGCAGTTTGCTGTGCCAAAGTAGCGCGGTTATTTTTGATAACAAATATTTTCGTCTGGCACTCTTCTAAGATGCCTTTGACTGCTGTCGCTGAAAGTAATCTCTCTAAATCAGCGTCTGTCACAATTAATCTATTCTGGGCTGCTTCATTGATGCAAGGGATTATTTGCGTTAGGGTTCTAAACCTAGGCTTTGCCATTACCACAAGCATAGTTGCTTCTAATTGTTTTTGTTCAACTTCTGAGGCAACGACAATCGTATCTTGCCAATCAAAATCATGCTCTTTTTGAACGTTTACTGTATTAAATAGAATAGTAAAATAAAACTCACTCCCTTGATTTTTTTTGCTTAGTAACTCTATCTCAGATCCCATTAAGTCAAGTTCATGTTTTACTATTGCAAGACCCAGTCCCACTCCCTGATACTTACGTGTTAACGATTCATCCCCTTGAGTAAAGGCGTCAAATAAACGTTTTTGATCATTTTTATCAATACCTATTCCGGTATCAATAATACGAAAAGTTATAGTCTCGAAATTGGTTTCAGTGTGCTGTGATTTTTCAATTGTCAGTGTGACACCACCACACTCTGTAAATTTCACTGCATTTGTTAGTAAATTACCAATCACTTGCTGTAAGCGTATGAAATCTCCAACGAGGTAGGCTGGAATAGTGGGGTCGACTTCAATATTAAACCACAGCCCTTTGTGAGGACATAAACCCAACAACAAACTCTCACAGCTATCAACTAACTCCACTAAACTAAAATCGACTAACTCAAGCTGAACTTGATTACTCTCAATACGAGCAAAATCCAGCATTCGATTAAGCATAATCAATAAATTTTGGGCCGATTGCTTCGCTTGAGATGCATGAAGCCCCTGCTGTGGCGATAAACCTTGTTGGGCGATCATATCAATTAAGCCCGTTACCGCATTAAGGGGTGTGCGTATTTCGTGGCTCAAATTAGCAATAAAGCGGCTTTTCGCTTGTGTTGCTCGCTCAGCATTTTGTTTAGCTTGCGTTAGCGAACTCACATCTTGAATATGAAAAACATAATAGTAAGGAGCTTGTTGCTCATCCCACACTAAAGAAACACTCAATTGCCACCAGCGATTTGATTGCTGTTGAGCAAGAGTTAGATGGTACACCTTCTTTTTTTCTGCCAATAACAGTCCAAGTAGAGACTCTACCTCATGCCACTGTTCAGGTAGAAAAAACGAACTAAACAGTTGCGAATGTTGATGTTTATCGATACTAAACAGATGCCTTGCTGCTTTGTTTAATTGTAAAACAGTATACTCTAAAGACAACAGCACCACAGCATTTGCAGCATACTCGATGGCACTACGAAACTTTGACTCTGACGCTTTTAATGCCGTTAAAGCCTCTTGCTGTAAGGTAATATCACGGCCCACTCCCATCGTGCCCAATAAGTGGTTTTGCTCATTATAAAAAGGGGCAACTGTCAGATGAAATTTTTTCTTGCCGTTTTCTACCCGCAACTCTGCTTTTGAACGACTTTTTAAAACTTGGCGTTCTAGTTCTGCAAGGTGACTACTATCATCACTAATATCGCACAACTGCAATCCAACTAACTGCCCTTGCTCCATACCAATATATTGTTCATACGCACGATTACAACCTAAAAATGAGCCATCAACATTTTTAAAATAAATCAAATCAGGCACACTGTTCAACATGGTATTTAACAGAGCTAAATGACGCTCTTTTGCTTCGTAACTTCGGGCTAACTCTTTGGTTTTAAATTTAATTTGGTTATCAAGCTCTAAGTTTGATTGCTGCAGTGAATCAACGAGCTGTTTATTTTTATTAAATACTTTTTTTATTCGGCTAAACCAAGGCTGCCAATTTACAGGAACTCGATAATCTAAAGAATCTGAATAATACTCATCATTTTGTTCTAAATACGCCATTAAGTGAGTGATAGGTTTAACAAAAATGCGCCTACTTAGCCAAAAAACACCACTAAACATCATGATTAAAAACACGCTCAAAAATATAAATTCAATAAATACTTCGTAGCGAATAGGTGATATTAACTGCTGGTGAGATTCATAAAACCCGGCGTATACAGGCTGGCGCTCAGGGGATTGAAAAATCACTAAGCTGTCATGATTGAACCCCGTATTACGTTTGATAGATATGGGCCAGTATTGTTTGAGTTGAGAATATTTATCAATCGCTCCAGATGAGCTGGCAATGACTTGCTGTGAATCGGTTACAAAAATATACTCTCCACTATCTAACGATATTTTTTCTAACCAAGCAGACACGGCCTGCAAATCATATATCAAAATCACATAATCTCGGCTGGTGACACTTCGGCGCTGACCAAGTGCTAAATAATCTTTTCCTTCGAGTTTCACTACATTACTAGAAGCAAGTATGTCGCCTCTAAATTTAGGTTCGAACCGATTATCCAAAATTTGCGTAAGAAACAAGCTTGCGTTTTCATCGCGGCGTTTAACGTAAGCAAAACCTTGCTCATTAACGTAAGCCACGGCTGCTAACGATTTAATTAAAGAAAGTGCAGTATTAAAAGCAGGCCCCAATGCAATCACTTGTTGCCATTGGGCAATTGCTCGTGGGGAGGAGGAAAACTGACCTTGGCCGACTATTTCTCCGCCTTGTTGAGGAATTTTGCGATAATAATAGCCACTAAGTTGATTGATACCTTGAAGCCATTGCTCATCAAAGTGATAGTGCAAAGGTTTTTCGTACTGTGCTAACAGCGTCTTTACTAGGTTTTCAGCTGAATCC
Organism: Pseudoalteromonas mucoides; assembly: GCF_049257175.1. Lineage (NCBI taxonomy): Bacteria > Pseudomonadati > Pseudomonadota > Gammaproteobacteria > Alteromonadales > Pseudoalteromonadaceae > Pseudoalteromonas > Pseudoalteromonas mucoides. Next base: position 85,439 of record NZ_JBMMUC010000005.1, on the reverse strand, counting down.
ATTCTAAAACTAAGCTGCGCTGCTAAATTATTAAAATCAGCATTTCGCTTTGCAATAGTACGCTCTAGTTTAATATTATACAGGTGCAAGCAAAGTAAAAAAGCGACCAACAATGGAACAATTAGCGCAACCGTTAGGGAGCGGTAATAATGCTTTAATGGTAAAAAATCCAACCTAAGTTCCGTTGTATGACTCAATAATCTATGGTTAGACTATCGAGCCATACAAGTTGACGCAAGTTATAAATTTTCTTCTGCAAAAGAGGCTAACCGGCTGCGTACCACCCCATTTAAATTAACCGTTGCACTGCCCTCAAAGTCTTTAAAGCGCTCTACAATATACGTTAGCCCCGAAGTTACTGGTGTTAAGTAGTTACTGTCTATTTGCGCAAGGTTACCTGAGCAAATAAGTTTAGTACCTTCACCGCAGCGAGTGATGATGGTTTTAAGCTGTGATGCAGTTAAGTTTTGGCTTTCATCGAGAATGACCACTGCATTTTGAATGCTCCGCCCTCGCATGAAATTAACTGACTTAAACTGCACATTTGCTTTTTCCATAATATAATTACGGCTTGATATTGGGTTTTCATCCCCTTTATGTAACACCTCTAAAGTATCTGTTATTGCAGCCAGCCAGGGCGCCATTTTCTCTTCTTCTGTGCCTGGTAAAAAGCCTATAGACTCAGCGATCTCGGGCGTATTACGCGTCACGATGACTTTATCGTAAATACCTTTTTCAATGATCATTTCAAGTGCACTGGCAAGCGCAAGTAAGGTTTTACCACACCCCGCAGGGCCGGTTAAAATAACTAGCTCAATGCTTGGATCGAGTAATGCGTCAAGCGCCATGCCTTGGTAAATATTTTTAGGCTTAACCCCCCATGCTGATTGATGCATTAAACGCTCAACCCCCATGTCTTTGAGCATGATGTTATCATCGTCATAGGATTTAACGCGTGCAGCAAAATGACCGCTGCCATCCAATAAGTATTCATTACAAAACACGTCAGGTATTAAACTTTTTGCCACTTTATGAAAAGTATCTCGGCCTTGCTGCTGTGTTTCACATTCACCAACATGTTGCCAAAAATCCCCTTCTATCTTTTTATAACCGCTACTGAGCAAGGCAATATCATCTATTAGCTGATCAGTTCGGTAATCTTCAACAAACTTAAGCCCCGCGCCTTTAGCCTTTAACCGCATATTGATGTCTTTGGTCACGAGTACAACTTTGGCATCGCTGTGCTGTTTTTGTAGATGAACGGCACAGTTGATTATGCGATGGTCGTTTTCATTACCTGGCAAACCTGAGATGGAATCAGCAAACAGATGATCGTTTACAATAATTAAAGTACCCGAGGAAGATGCCTTTGTCTTTTTGTTACTCGGTAATGCGACCCCTTTTAGCATTTGCTCTGGTGTTGCATCTTTAAGTACCTCATCTAAACCTCGTATTGCTACACGCGCATCACGGCTAACGTCGTGCTTGCGGTCTTTAATGTGATCTAATTCCTCTAATACTGTCATGGGGATAACAACGTCATGTTCTTGAAAAGATAAATAGGCGAGGGGCTCGTGGAGTAATACATTGGTGTCTAGCACATACATTTTACTATCAAGGTTCGAAGCTTTTTCCATAGCACTTTCCTTACGTTTTATGATTTTTATGCTATACCAAACTAATCAAATAAAACGGGCTGATCACTCGCCCTGTAAAATTTGATTGTTAAGGTATATTCTAAGTTTAGCTTAGATGTCATAAAAGTCTGTTTTATGACAAACCTTTATTTGTTTTGAATTAGTCTTCACAGCAATCGCTGAAATAAGAATAATTCACAGTTATAAAATTAATTAAAAGTGAGCTAGTTAGCGCCTTGCAGTGGTGTTAGGTAACAGGTAACATAGCCGCCTTTTTCTTCATAGACGAGACATACATGAATTTTTCCTTAGGTCAGCGTTGGATCAGTGATACAGAGTCAGATTTAGGATTAGGCACAGTCGTTGCCCTTGAAGGCCGTCAGGTCAGCATATTATTTCCCGCCAGTGGCGAAAACCGCGTTTATTCGATGACAGAAGCGCCGGTTACTCGCGTGGCATTTAATCCTGGCGATGTGATCAAAAGCGTTGAAGAATGGGAACTTGAAGTCGAATCTATTGAAGTTCAAGGTGAACTACTGTGTTATCACGGCACCCGTGTTGATAACGGTGAACAAGCACAATTAAAAGAAACCTTTCTTGATCACTTTATCAAGTTTAATAAGCCACAAGACCGCCTTTTTGCCGGTCAAGTAGACCGTTTTGATCGTTACACATTACGTTATCAAACGTGGCAGCATCAATTTGAACGCCAGCAATCACCTATTAAAGGCTTAATCGGTCAACGTGCCAGTCTGATCCCGCATCAGTTATACATTGCCCAAGAAGTGGGTAAACGTTTCGCCCCTCGCGTATTACTCTCTGATGAAGTAGGCCTAGGTAAAACCATTGAAGCAGGTATGATATTACACCAGCAAATTATCAGTGGCCGCGCTAGTCGTGTTCTTATTGTGGTGCCTGAAAACCTGCAGCATCAATGGCTAGTTGAAATGCTACGCCGTTTTAATTTACATTTTTCTATTTTCGATGAAGAACGTTGTGACGAAGCATTCGCCGACTCGCCAAATGTATTTGAAACAGAGCAGTTAGTACTTACCAGCCTTGAGTTTATCACCAAGAAAAAACGCTGGTTTGAACAAGCAACACTTGCCGATTGGGATCTATTAATTGTTGATGAAGCTCATCATTTAAGTATTAATAATGGTAAACCAAGTACAGAATATCAACGCATGGCCGAACTAAGCCAAGATATTCCAGGGCTTATTTTATTAACCGCAACACCCGATCAACTGGGTCATCGTAGCCACTTCGCTCGCTTGCAATTACTCGACCCGGATCGTTTTTATGATTACGATGCATTTGTTGAAGAAGAAAGTAATTATAAACACGTTGCAGAAGCAGCAAACCAGCTATTGCAACATCAAGCACTAGATGACACCGCCAAAGCAACCCTTATTGAATTGCTAAAAGAAACTGATATCACCACGGTGCTAGAGCAAGCACAAAATGGTGATGACGCGGCGCGCAAAGAAATTCTATCTATGCTGCTTGACCGTCATGGTACTGGTCGTATTTTATTTAGAAATAGCCGCAGCGGTATTGATGGCTACCCAAGCCGTAAATTACACGCCTATTCAATGACAATGCCAAAGCAGTATAAAACGGCTATCTCGGTACTCGGTAACATGAGCGGTATTCAAAGCGCTGAATTAAGTGCACAACGCGCTTTATTCCCTGAGAAAATATTCCAAGAGTTCGAAGGCGAAAGTGCTAGCTGGGGCGCATTTGACCCGCGTGTAGATTGGTTAATCGACACACTTAAAACACTTAAGCACGAAAAAGTATTACTGATTTGTGCAAAAGCAGAAACCGCAATTAGTCTTGAACAAATCCTGCGCGAGCGTGAAGCAATTAAAGCCTCAGTATTTCACGAAGGTATGTCGATAATAGAACGAGACCGCGCAGCCGCATTCTTTGCTGATGAGTACGATAACGCTCAAATCCTACTTTGTTCTGAAATTGGCTCAGAAGGGCGTAACTTCCAGTTTGCTCACCACTTAGTGCTATTTGATTTACCACTTAACCCTGATTTATTAGAGCAACGTATCGGTCGCTTAGATCGAATTGGCCAAACGCAAGATGTGAACATTCATGTGCCATACTTTGAAAATACAGCACAAGAAGTACTGCTGCGTTGGTACAATGAAGGTCTAGACGCATTTGAAACAACCTCGACCACTGGGCAATTGCTATATAAAGAGTTCAGTGAAGACTTGCTTGAATTTATTGCCGCGCATAACTGTGACGAAGACGAGTTAGACCCGCTGCTTGAACAAGTCGCAGCTCAAAACACAAAGCTGCGTAAGCAAATGGAAAGCGGTCGTGACCGTTTACTCGAGCTGCATTCATCAGGTCAAGGCGCTGCTGATTCATTAGTTACTGATATTGAAAAGCTCGATAATCAGTTTGAATTACCAAGTTATATGATCAACGTATTCGATACATTTGGCGTAAGCCAAGAAGATAAAGGCGAAAACACCATTATTTTAAAGCCTACGGAGCACATGCTAAACCCATCGTTCCCAAGTTTAAAAGATGATGGCATCACAGTTACTTTTGACCGTGACACCGCGCTTTCACAAGAAGACGTGCACTTTATCAGTTGGGATCACCCAATGGTTCAAGGCACGCTCGATATGATTTGCGATGATGACTTTGGTACAGCCTCTGTGGCACTGTTGAAAAACAAAAAGCTACCTGCAGGTACTTTCTTTGTTGAGCTTATTTTTGTTGGTGAAGCCATGGCGCCTAAATCTCTACAGATTGGCCGTTTCTTGCCTCCTACCCCGATCCGTATCTTGCTTGATAAAGCGAGCAATAACCTAGGTGATAATGTAGGTTTTGATGGCTTTAATCAGCAACTTTCAGCCGTGGGTCGTCAAACGGCAAGTAAACTTGCAGGTGCACTGCAAAGCGCGATTCACCCAATGATTAAATCAGCTCAAGAGATGGCACAAGCTAAATTAGAAGTTATTCGTGCTAATGCCCTTGAGCAAATGCAGCAATCGTTAGCACAAGAGCAAGCGCGCTTAGCAGCTTTGAAGCAGATTAACCCGAATATTCGTGAAGAAGAACTGACTTTTTACGATAAGCAGCGCAGTGAATTGACCACGCATATTGAAAAAGCCCAGTTAAAACTCGATGCGATTCGCTTGATTGTGGTATCACACTAGGGTGTAGCCGTTAGTTAGATATTATTAAACCATTTCAAAAAGCGCGGTATAAACACCGCGCTTTTTATATTTAATTCTACAGTTTGGCTCACATTAAATGCTTATCGTGTAGGTATTTGCTACCTCAAGTTATAGAGTTACAACCATTCATCAGTGTCTTGGCCACCTAATAGAGCCATTATTTCAACATCAGTTTCTGTAATTCTGTAATAAATGCTGTCTGAGCCGCAAACAGCGCGCCGATAGCCTGTACGTATATGGTCAACTGATTGGTAGGAATAAGGGTTTGCAGCTAGTTTTTCAAACATAGCGAAGAAACTGTAAAAGTAAGTATCTGCTTGTTGCTGTGAAAACTCTTGGCAACCGTATTGATAAATACGACGTAAGTCTTCTTTCGCATCATTTGAGAGCTTAAATGTAGCCATTACTTAGTATTTGATTTGAATTCTGCTAACATTTGGTCGGCGGACTGAGCGCTAAAGCCACTTTGTTCTGACTTAGCAAGCTTACTATTTATCGCCTCAGCCCTTCTTGCACGGCGTATTAAATCATTCACCAGCTCACTTTTATTTGCGTAGTCACCGATATTCTCTACATGATTACGTAGCCATAAATCATTTTTTTCAGTAAGTGAAATACTTTGTCTTGCCATAATAAATTCCTGCAACTTTAATCTGGTGCAATTTTACACCAGATTAAAAAGCATGCAATTAAACTTTTACCTTTCCCTTGAGCCTAATGACTCACTCAACTAAAATAGCGCACTTAAAAATCACTGAGGTCTACCGTGTTAATTAATTACAATCCCCCGCTCGATCCGTATTTAACCATTTTGTATCAAGATGACGATTTATTGATTGTAAATAAACCCAGTGAATTATTAACCGTTCCTGGTAAAGACCCGAAACATGCAGATTGTTTAATATCACGTGTGAATCGTGTTTTTCCAACAGCTAAAATTGTTCACCGCTTAGATATGGCAACCTCAGGGATTATTTGCTTAGCGATGAATAAAGCTGCGCATCGCCACTTAAGTATGCAGTTTCAGGAGCGCCAAACTGCAAAACGCTACATTGCGCGTGTTTATGGTAAGTTAGAACAAGCAACGGGCTCTGTTGATTTACCGCTTATTTGTGACTGGCCTAATCGCCCAAAACAAATGGTTGATCACGAAAACGGGAAACCTTCCCTAACGCACTTTCAGGTGCTTGAATATGAAAAAAATGCCACTCGTGTAGAGTTAACACCTATTACTGGACGCTCACACCAGTTAAGAGTTCATATGCTGTCATTAGGCCACCCTATTTTAGGCGATAGACTCTATGCTCATCCTGATGCATTGGCTGGCGCACCACGCTTACAACTACATGCGCAAATGCTAGAACTAGCACACCCGGGCAATGGGCAATCAATGACCTTTGAAATAGAGCCAGATTTTTAAGCCCACCAATTGTATTAAACTTTTATCCATCATCGCCGATAACCAGTTATTCGCTTTAATCGGTAATGATGGTTTATGCCTTTTGCAAGTATACTCAGGCAATATTTACACTTAGGTTTCACAATAGGTTTAATGGGTACTTTGCTCATAAGCCACCACAGTGTTGCGGCAGATCACATTGCACCGACTCCTTGGTCGACTATTACCAGTAGCGATATATCTCGATTAATGCCGCAAGGTGAAATAAAGCCACTGCAAGTCGGCGAGCAAGAGTTTATTAGTTTATACCGAGAGTATATGAGCGCAGAGCTGCGCGGCGTTGTATTGATCATCCCTGATTGGCAGCATTTACCTACCAATAATAATGGTATTAACTTTTTACGCACTCATTTAAATGACTTTGGCTATACCACGATAGCTATGACGGTGCCTGATATCGATTGGCAAGCAAGCGCTGAGCAAAGCACCGAAGAAGGTGACAGTGAAACTGAAATTGCTACAGCTGAACAAGAAGGTGCAGCCATTGAGCCTAACCCTGAAGCTGACAAAGAAGCCGTAACTGAACAAACTGATGCGAGCGAAAACACGGTTACACCGAAACACGTTGATGCACTTGCATATATCAATGACGATGTAATAGATGATTATAAAGAAAACTTAGTGGCTCGTTTTGAAGCCCTATACCAAAGCGCGCTTGATGAAGGTGGTAAAATAGTACTTATTGCTCAAGGAGCGAGTGCAGGCGTACTACTGGAGCATTATGCAAGCTTTCCAAATAACAACATTGATGCATTCATTAGCTTGAGCAGCTATTTACCTAATCCTGAACGAAACCAACAGTTAAACACTCTAGTGTCGACAATAAGTCCGCCGCTGTTAGATATTTTTTACAGTAACGATAACCCCGACTTATTACTTAGCGTGGCAGATAGAAAACGCTGGGTAAAACGTCACAGTAAATATGATTACCGCCAGCGAGAGCTTTTTGGTCTGCGCTCAGAGCCACAGCAACATGAGCGCTTAAGTAAGGAAATAGACGGCTTTTTACGCCGCCTTTTTTAAAAACTCGTAGGCTGATTGGATATCTTGGCTCTTTTTAACGGCCAACTCCATCATATGCTTTGGTAATCCTTGAGAAACAAGCTTATCTGGATGATGTTGTGCCATAAGCTTACGGTACGCGACTTTAACATCTCGAGCACTGGCTTCATTATTAAGCCCTAACAATGCCAGTGCTTGAGTGCGATTCATACCATTATTATTTGGTGGAACATGATGGCCTGAACCTTCTCGATAGCTACTGCTTTGCCCTTGTTGACGCTGCTGTTGCTGCTGGTAACGTTGTTGTTGCTGGCGAAAGTTAAACTCTGCCTGATAGCGTTTTAGCACAAATGCAAAGTGGGTTTTAGAAATCCCTAACTGCTTACTTACTTCTTGCAATAGCTCTTTTTCTTGCGCTGCTAATACGCCGTCAGAAAATGCCATTTGTATTTGAATTTCTAAAAATAACTGCAGTAAATCATGGCGACGTGCAAATCGCTCTTTAAAATCATATACCGTTTCTTTTAACGAGAAGTCAGCTTCTTTGCCCGCCTTGAATGCATCTTGTGCTTCTGTTCGGTTTTCACCTGACAAGCCCATTTCGTCCATAAATAAGCTAGCTGCGCGAATATGTGTTTCACTCACTCGGCCATTTGATTTAGCAATATGCCCCATGACAGCAAAGCAGCTGGTAAAAAACAGCGCCTGGCGTTGGTCAATATCATCATCACCATTAAATAAACTTGAAAAACCACCGGCTTTATCAAAATTTTGCTTGAGGCTTTTATCAAACATATGACCTAAATAAAGGCCGATAAATAAGCCTATAATTCGGCCAAACATAAAGCCAAAACAGGCCCCTAAAATCTTACCCCACATGAGGCACTCCTTTTAGTGTTTCGGTTAATTGCTCATTTAACTGTGTTAAACGCTCAGGTGTTCCAATATCATTCCACATACCGATGTAAAGTTCAGTTGATATATCAGCCGAAGCTAAACGCTCGCGTAGTAGAGGGCCCAACGGTAATACACCATCTGGTATACCTTGGAAAAACGATGCTTTAAACCGGCTAATGCCAGAGAACGTATACTTTTGACTTTGCGGCCCTAAGTGACGCAATGTGAAGTCACCATTTGGGTTATGAGGTGGATTTTCAACAAGAACGATATGACCTTCACCTTCATCTAAGTGCAGCGCTTTTAATGCATTCACATCATAATCGGTAAATACATCACCATTAACAACAATAAAGTCATCACCTAAAAAAGGTAAGGCTCGAACTATCCCACCGGCAGTTTCAAGGCCTTGCTCGGGCTCTTGGCTATAATGAATATTAACGCCAAATGCTTGGCCATCTGCAAAGTACTCGGTTATCTTGTTTGCGTGCCACGCAAGGTTAATAACTATTTCTGTAATACCTGCCGCTTTTAAGCGTTCAATATGGTATTCAATTAATGGTTTACCCATTATTGTTAACATAGGTTTGGGCATAGATGCTGTAAGCGGCATCATTCGTTGTCCACGTCCAGCTGCTAAAATCATCGCCTTCATACTAACTACCCATTTGCTCTTTTACTGCAATAAGCGTGGCCGGAATAATTTCTTGCTCTATCCAACAACCCAGTTTAGCCAGCGCTGTGTGTTCTTTTGAAACATCCACTATATAACGTAGTGTTGGTAATACATTATTCATATAACCAAGTTTGCCATCACGTAAATTGAGTCGACAGAAAATTCCCGCCGCTTTTAAGTGACGTTGCACGCCAGTTAAATCAAACCATTGGGTAAACTGCGAAAAGCTAACATCGCTAATTAAATCTTGTTGTTCAAACTCTTTATATGCATGCTTAAGTAAGAATTCAAGTTCATCATGAGGCAATTTAAAATAACAATCACGCAATAAAGACACTAGGTCATAACACACGGGACCTTGTACGGCGTCTTGATAATCAATAATGGCCCACTGCTGATTGCTGCGCATAATATTGCGGCTATGAAAGTCTCGATGAACAGTTACCGTAGGTTGCGCTAAAATGTTTTCAATTAATACTTCACAGCTATTTTTCCAAATAGCTTTTGTTGCATCACTTAACTTTAACGATAAAAACCCTTCAACAAGCCATTCTAAGAATATGCTTAATTCAAATTCTAAAAAGTTGCGATCAAAATCCTTCATATGCTCAACAGCGGGCATTTTTGCCCATTGCGCACTGAGATCTATCAAATGTTTATAATGATTTGTACGTTCTTTATCATCGAGCAAATCTGCAAGGTGTGTGTTACCAAGGTCACTTAATAAGAAAAAACCTTGTTTTTCGTCGGCGTGGAGAATTTTAGGTAGAGTAAAACCATGTTCTGAAAATACTTTATTAAGTTCTATGTAAGGTGTGTTATCGAGAACTTGAGGATCTGAGTCCATCACGATAAAGCTATCTTGACCGCGATTTAAGCGAAAATAGCGACGAAAACTGGCATCTCCCGTGATCGCAGCTAACTGATATTCTTCATCATTAAAGTGCGGGGTTAAAAACTGTTGTAAACTTTTAAAACGATTCATTACACTCGATATCTATTTTTCACTAAGTCAAATACTGTATTTGCCATTGTTTTCCTTTATTATGTCAGACCTATATTCAATGACAGCATATTAAGGTTAATAAATGAGCAAAACCTGGGGCATAATGATGCTAAGCGTAATTAGCGCACCATCGCTTGCCGAAACTGAGCTGACACACAACTTTTGTGGCAATTCAATGCAAACCAGAGCTTGGCAACCGCTTGCTGGCCTTGACTTGGGCATGGTCGATATCCGTTCAGATGATATAGAACTGCTTGGTACCCAAAGCGCAGAATTTACCGGTAACGTTGATATTAACACCCTTACTATGAGTTTGTCCGCACAAAGTGCACTTATTGACAAACAGCGTGGGTTACTTAATGCCACTGGCCCAATTACTTACCGCGACACTGTGAGCGAAGTAAATAGTGCTGGATTAAATGCAGATTTAAATAATTCACAAATCAGTTTGCTTGGCGCAGATTACAAACTAACGCAGCAACAAGGTCACGGTGGAGCCGAAAAGCTCACAGTCAACGAGTCTGGCTTAAACCTGCTGAACGCAAGCTTTACTACCTGTCCAGGAGAGGTTCCCCTTTGGGCAATAGAAGCGGATGAAATTGACCTATCCCGTGAAGAGGGTTGGGGTGAAACCCATGACATGGTATTGCGCATAATGGATACGCCAGTACTGTATTTACCCTACTTTACATTCCCAATTGATGAACGTAGAAAGTCAGGCCTACTAACACCTAATTTTTCAGCTTCCGACCGTTATGGCATCGAGTCTGTTACTCCTTATTACTGGAACATTGCACCCAATTACGATGCCACTATTACACCTAGGTATATGTCTAAAAAAGGACTGCAATTAATCACCGAGTTTCGTTATTTAAGCGAGACTAGCGAAGGTTTATTAGGTTTAGAATATTTAAATAAAGATGATTCAGAACCTGAGCTGGACGATCGCTACCTTTTTCACTGGCAGCAGCAAAGTTATTTTGGTGAGAAATGGCGTGCCAATATAGATATTACGAATGTTAGTGATGATAACTACCTAACTGATTTAGGGTCAGATTACGCCACCCGCACAGATACTCAATTGTACCGTACAGGTTCACTCTCATATTTGGGCGAGCGCTGGCGTACTGATATAAAAGTGCAAAACTTTGAAGTGTTGGGTAATCACGTTGAGTCATATGCGGCTTGGCCACAAATTAGTTTTTCTCAAACAGCGCCATTTAGCTTCAGTGATATTGAACTAACTCTAGATGGTGAGTTAAGCCACTTTACCAATAGCTCTGCAATCATCGATAAAGCAACACGTGTACATATTGAGCCAAAAGCGAGTTATGGCTATCAAGAGTATGCATGGTCATTTTTATCTGAGGTTAGTGTTTTACACACTAACTACAAACAAGAAGGTGATTTAGCCGGAAGCGAGTATTCTGAGTCAGTATCCAGAACCTTGCCTAAAGTGCGTTTGTATAGCCAGCTAAACTTTGAGCGTGATACAACGTTAGTTAGTAACGGCATTCAAACTCTTGAACCTCAGGTGCAATATTTATATACACCTGATGAGGATCAATCTGATATTGGTTTATACGATACAACAAAACTACAAGATGATTTTTTTGGTTTATTTCGCGACAGTCGTTTTTCAAGCATTGACCGTATTGCCGCAGCCAATCAATTTACTTTAGGTGCTACAACCCGATTATTTAACGATAATAGCGAAGAGCTATTTAATTTCAGTGCCGGACAAATTTTTTATTTAGAAGATTCAGCCAAGCCGACAGAGCAAGGACTGAATTCCGACACTAATTATAATGCATTGTTTGCAGCGCAAAGCATGATACATTGGCACCGTCGCTGGTATTTATCAGGTGGTATTCAATATGACACCGATGGGAAACAAGTAATCCAGTCTAACGTTACTTTAGATTACAAAGGTGATAATAATCAGCTGGTACAATTGAACCATCGCTATGCAAATGATGTCTCAGGCAATACAATCGAACAAGTTGGCTTTTTTACTAGCTTTCCAATTAGTGAACAATGGCAGTTTGTAAATAGTTATCACCGAGATTTAGAGACAGGTCGTAGCATTGAAATGTTTACAGGCTTGCAATATGAGTCTTGCTGTTGGGCGTTCCAATTAACAGCCAGTCGCCAAATTGAAACCGATTTAAACCAGGCTATAGGCCAAGAACAAGCTACATTTGATTCAAGCATTGGGTTTAACATTGTCTTGAAAGGATTAGGTAGTAAAAGCCGTTATGATGCACAAAAATTATTACAACAAGGTATTTTTGGCTATCGTAGACCGTATTTTCTTAATAACTAGTATTACCGTACTATTAGCAAGAGTATTAGAAAAAGTATGAATTTAAAAAAATTATTAGCATCAGCATTTTTAAGCTTTGGGTTATGTCAAAGTGTTATCGCAGCCCCTGTTGAAATAGACAAGGTAGTAGGTATTGTTAACCAGGGTGTTATTTTACAAAGTGAAGTAGACACTATCGTTAACCGTGTTAAAGCACAAGCGAAGGAACAAGGCCAAGAGCTTCCTTCTGATGAAACATTACGTATCCAAGCAATGGAGCGTCTGGTTAATCAAACCCTAATGATGCAATTGGCTGAACGTATGGGCCTTGAGATCTCAGACAGTCAACTTGATCAAACCCTAGTCGGCATGGCGAAAGAGCAAGGCGGTACAATTGCTGACTTACGTCGTACAATTGAGGCCTCAGGTGAAAGCTTTCAATCATACCGTGAAGAGATTCGTAAAGAGATCACCACGCAACAAGTTATGCGTGCTAACGTCGATCGCCGTATTTATATCAGCCCACAAGAAGTTGATAACTTATTAAAGATTATGGAAAGCCAAGGCCAAAATACGGAAGAATACGATATTGGTCATATCTTAATAGATATCCCTAATAACGCCTCCGCAGATGAAATTGCTAGTGCTAAGACGCGTGCTGATAAAGTCATCGAGTTTTTACAAGACGGTAAAGAATTTAAACGCATTGCAATCTCTTCCTCGAGTGGTTCTAAGGCACTTGAAGGCGGCCAGTTAGGTTGGATGAGCATTAACGAAATGCCATCATTATTTGCAGAAGCTGTAAAAGGGGCGAAAAAAGAGGCGATAATTGGTCCACTTCGCTCTGGGGCAGGTTTCCACATTGTAAAAGTACAAGATATTCGTGGTCGCCAAGTGGTCGAAACAACTGAAGTTCGCTCGCGTCATATCCTTATTAAGCCATCTATTATCTTAAGTGAAGAAAAAGCACGCACCATGCTAAATGGTTTTGCCAAGGAGCTACGAGCTGGCACAGCTGACTTTGGTGAATTAGCTAAAGAGTATTCTGAAGACCCAGGTTCAGCGCTTAAAGGTGGTGAGTACGATTGGACAGATCCAACAACCTATGTACCAGCGTTTAGAGATACATTACTTTCACTTGATCAAAATGAAATTAGTGACCCATTTAGAACTACATTTGGTTGGCATATTGTGCAACTGCTTGATAAGCGTGTTGCGGATAAAACAGAACTAGCGAAGAGAAACCGTGCGCACGGCATGCTATTTAACCGTAAATTTAAAGAAGAAAGTTTTAACTGGCAACAAGAAATGCGTGAACAAGCCCACGTTGAAATTTTCCCTATTGATGAGTAACAAATGACGTTACGTATAGCGATTACCCCCGGCGAGCCAGCCGGGATTGGCCCAGATTTACTGCTAAAGTTAGCCCAACATGATTGGCCTGCTCAACTTGTTGTAATTGCAGATGGCCAATTATTAAAGCAACGAGCTGAACAACTTGGTTTAACAATTAACTTAATTGAATTTGATGAATCAGCACCTGCCACCACCAGCCCTGCTGGGACAGTATATTTACATCAAGTGGATTTAGGTGCACAGGTCGAGCTTGGTGTATTAGATGATGCAAATGGCCAATATGTCCTTGATACGCTGCGCATAGCGTCAGAGAAGAATATGGACGGCACATTTGATGCTGTGATTACCGGGCCTGTACATAAAGGCATTATTAATAAAGCGGGCATTTCATTCAGTGGCCACACTGAATACTTTGCTCAGCAATCAAATACCGCCGACGTAGTAATGATGTTAGCAACTGAAGGTTTACGTGTGGCTCTAGTGACGACACATATTCCTTTAGCCTATGTATCACGTGCTATAACAGTTGAACGCTTATCAAAAGTAGCCGGCATTTTAAATCATGACTTACAAACTAAGTTTGGTATTGAAAAACCACGAATCCTAGTGTGCGGCTTAAACCCACATGCAGGTGAAGATGGCCACTTAGGCCGTGAAGAAATTGAAACTATCACGCCTACCCTTGAGTTATTAAACAATCAGGGAATGAATTTAATTGGCCCATTGCCCGCTGATACATTATTTCAAGATAAATACCTATCTCAAGCAGATGCTGTACTTGCAATGTATCACGATCAGGGGTTACCTGTGCTAAAATACAAAGGATTTGGTAAGTCAGTGAACATCACTTTAGGTTTACCTTTTATTCGCACTTCAGTTGACCATGGGACAGCCTTAGATTTAGCTGGTACTGGTCATGCTGAAGTGGGTAGTTTTGAATTAGCGATCCGCGAAGCAATTAAGCTCGCCCATGAAAAAGCACAGAATCAATGACAGATAAAGTACATTTAGGGCACCGCGCCCGTAAACGTTTTGGCCAGAACTTTTTATTCGATGAATCTATTATTGATAAAATAGTCACCGCTATCGATCCAAAACCTGAAGATAATCTTGTAGAAATTGGTCCTGGTCTTGGTGCCATCACTGAGCCTGTAAGTGAATTAAGTGGTCATCTAACCGTTGTTGAACTAGATAAAGACCTTGCCCAGCGCTTAACTGAGCACCCATTTTTAGGGCCAAAATTAACCGTGCATCAAGGCGATGCAATGAAGTTTGATTTTTCGAGCTTAGTACGTGATGACAAAAAGCTAAAAGTATTTGGTAACTTGCCATATAACATTTCAACACCGCTACTTTTTCACCTGTTTGAATTTGCAGATAATGTTGAACACATGCATTTTATGTTACAAAAAGAAGTCGTAAAACGCATGGTGGCAGGCCCTGGTAGTAAAACATTTGGTCGCTTAAGTGTTATGACGCAGTATTATTGCAATGCGATGCCTGTAGTTGAAGTGCCGCCTGAATGCTTCAAACCAGCACCAAAAGTTGACTCTGCAGTTATTCGCTTAATCCCAAAAAAGCCAGAGCAGCGCACAGCAAAAAGTGTCAAAATCTTAAACACGGTTTGCCTAGAAGCCTTTAATCAGCGTCGTAAAACATTGCGTAACAGCTTAGGTAATTTACTAACCGCAGATGAACTCACAAGCATTGGCATTGATATAACCCTTCGTGCTGAGAGCCTTTCGTTACAACAATTTATAGATATAGCTAATTGGATTTATGACAACAAGCAGTAATTTGGGCTCGCCCATTAAAGTATCAGTTGAAACTTTTTACGTAGAAGGTCAATCGCAACCTGAGCTCGACAAATACGTTTTTGCGTACTCTATTACCATTAAAAACCACAGCTTATGTAGTGCAAAGCTAGTCAGCCGCTATTGGTTGATAACCGATGCCAATGGTAAAGAAGTTGAAGTTCAAGGCGAAGGTGTGGTTGGCGAAAAACCCACTATTGGACCTGGCGAAAGCTATAAATACACCAGTGGTGCCGTGCTTGATACCCCCGTGGGTACAATGCAAGGCTATTACACCTTAAAAAATGAATTTGGTACTGAGTTTGATGCACCTATCAATGTATTTAGATTAGCTCAGCCTAATATTCTGCATTAAGCAACTATGGCCAACTACGCAATAGGTGATCTACAAGGCTGCTATGATGAATTTCAAGCCTTATTAAAACAGGTTGATTTCAACCCCAGTAAAGATCACCTCTATCTAGTTGGCGATATCGTTGCAAGAGGGCCTGATTCTCTTAATTGTTTAGAATACTTGCGGCAAAACCAAGACAGTATTACTGTAACACTCGGTAACCATGACCTGCATCTTATTGCTTGTTATCTACTTGGCAAACCGATAAACCCTAAAGATAAATTAGACTGCGTTTTTGACTCCCCAAAACTCCCTGCCTATATTGAGTTATTATTACAGCAGCCGTTAGCGCTATGGCTAGAACAAGAAAACGTATTTATATCTCATGCAGGCCTTAACCCAGGTTGGTCAATTAAGCAGGCGCTAAATCATGCTCAGTTTGCCCAAAAGTGCTACCAAAGCAGTGAGGCCAAAACCTTTTTTCAGCGCATGTATGACCAACACCCGCCTTCATGGAGCGAGCAGCTGACCCAATATGAACAATTTCGGTTTATTGTAAATTACTTTACCCGCATGCGTTTTTTAACAATAGACGGCCAGTTAGATCTAAAATGTAAAGGGGCGACTGCTGATTCAAACACAATAATACCTTGGTTTTCTCACCCTCGTTTTAACAAGTTTAAAGACCACATTGTTTTTGGCCATTGGGCGTCTTTAGAGGGGAGAACTAACCACGAGAATATTCATGCTCTTGATACAGGCTGTGTATGGGGCGGTGCAATGACCTTGATGGAACTAAAAAACAAACAATGCTTTAGTGTTATTTCTGCCAAATCGAATTAAATTTAACTGAAAAAAAGGCGTTCTTCTGTTAGATTTAGTATAATAATTGTTAAAAGTAATTAAATTTAATTACTTAACTTATCTGCAATTTAGCCGATAAAGTCTAATTACTACTCTTTTATGGAAATTCATATGAACTTAACTGTTAGCCAGCGTATTTGGGGTGGATTTATCTGCATCACCCTATTGCTTCTTTTGATTGGGGGTAACTCACTGTTCAGAATTGCAAATATTAACAATTCTTCACAACAGGTAAACCAGTTATCATTACCCGCATTAGAAGAAAGTTCAGACCTTCAAGTTGAATTTATATTAATGAGTAAAGCTGCACAAGCCAGCTTTTATACTACTTCAACAGCAGAGCTAGCGCCTATCAAAACCGTGATTACAGAACGTAAACAACGCTTTGCTAAATCGAAAGCACAATTACAAAGCATTGTGGGTGATCACCCTCAATTAAACCGCAACAGCCAAGATGTGCAAAAAACATACAGCAGTTTCATCAAAGCTGTTGATGGCTTATTGAACGACAAAGCTGATGAGCTTGAAATTAACAAAACACTCAGAACTCAGCTTGAAACAATAGAGTTGGCCGCAGAAGATGCAAATTCAGTGGTGCTAGATATTATTGATATAGATGGCCTTGAAGAAAACGATGCGCGCGCCTATCAAGCCGCTAATATGCTAGAGAATAACTTTTTATCTCTAGTGACCAACAGTACAGATATGCTAACAGTTCAAACGCAAAATACATTAGATATCGTTAAAAACGAACAACTCTATTATTTAGAAGAGGTCGAGCGTAGTATTAGTTTATTAAAACCTGCTGTAGAGGCCGATAACCCTGACTTATTTGCTGATTTAAATAATTACTTAGTGATTATCCGCGAAAACATACAAGGCACTAACAGCCTATCGGCTAACAAAAAGCGCTTAATAGACGTAATCGCGATGACAAAGTCAGAGCTTGCACAAGCTGATGAAGCCACCACCACCGCGCTAAAACAACTCAATGAACTTGTAGAACAAGCTAGTAATGTGGCATTTGAGCTGCAAAAAGGCGTGAGTAACGATGTTAATTCTGCCAATTTATGGACATGGATTGGTATGATTACTGCGACTTTACTAGCTATTGTGGTTGCCTTTATCACCGTAAATCGGATAACCACACCATTAGCTGAAGTTAATCGCATTTTAGATATCGTCGCTAGCGGCGATATGACACAGCGCTTAGATGACTCAGCAAAGGATGAATTTGGTGAATTGTCTCGTAGTTGTAACACCCTAATCGATAGCCTAAGAAGCTTAATCCAAGGCATTATTTCACGCTCTACTCAACTTGCAGCTGCATCAGAAGAAACATCAGCAATTACTGGTGAATCAAGCCAAGCTATCCGCAATCAACAAGCTCAAGTAGAACAAGCTGCGACAGCAACCACCGAAATGAGTAGTACTTCACAAACGGTTAGCCACAGTGCGCAACAAGCACTCACTGAAATTAAAAATGCCGACAAGGAAGCTGAACGCGTTAAAGGTATTTCGAGCCAAAATAAATCGACTATTGAACAGCTCGCACGTGAAGTTGGTGATGCATCGCAGGTAATAAACAAACTACATCAAGATAGCGCTTCTATTGGCAGCATCCTTGATGTTATTCGTGGAATTGCAGATCAAACCAACTTACTTGCACTTAATGCCGCTATCGAAGCTGCCCGCGCAGGTGAGCAAGGTCGAGGCTTTGCCGTAGTTGCTGATGAAGTACGTTCACTTGCCAGCAAAACACAAGAATCAACGCAAGAAATTCAAGCGATGATCGAATCACTACAAAGTGGTGCTGAAGCGGCGGTATCGGCAATGTCTAAAGGCAAGCAACAAGCTGAGTCGTGTGTTGAGCAATCAGATTTAGCAAATACAGCACTTGATTCAATCACAACAGCTGTAGCGCAAGCACATGACGTGAGTGAAGAGATATCAACCGCAGCACAAGAGCAACAGCAAGTATCTCAAGAGATCAGCGAACGCCTTGAGTCAATCGTAGCTATTGCCGAGCAAACAGCTGAGGGAGCGAACCAGACTAATATCTCAAGCTCTGAAGTTGCAAAACTCGCCGAAGAATTACGCTTATCAGTAGATGAGTTTAAAGTTTAAAACCATAAAAACAGTATTAAAAAGCCCAGTTGATTGCTCAACTGGGCTTTTTCTTTACCTATCGTTAGGTTTTAAAGCGCCTAAACTTGTCGCAGTACTTAGATTAATCTCTAAAGTTTTTAAACTGAAATGGCTGCCCCAATTCAGCACTACGAACGACCTGCATTGCTTCTTGTAAGTCATCGCGCTTTTTACCTGTCACTCGTATTTCTTCGCCCTGAATCGCAGCTTGTACTTTCACTTTTGAATCTTTAATTGCTTTAACCACTTTTTTAGCCACGTCTTTTTCAATACCTTGCTTAAGGGCGACGTTACGAAAAACATTTTTTCCTGCACGAGAGATATCTTGCAATTCAAGACTAGATACGTCCATGCCACGTTTTGATATTTTGTTTGCTAAAATATCAAATAATTGCAGCACTTGAGCGTCAGCTTCTGCTTTAAGTTTTATGGTTTTATCGTTTAGCTCAATTGATGCATCAACACCTCTAAAATCAAAACGAGTGTCTAGTTCACGTTTTGCATTATCAACAGCGTTTTGTGCTTCATTCATTTCTACTTCAGATACAATATCAAAAGAAGGCATTAGTCTCTCCTAACAAGATTTTTTAATTTATATATTATACCGCCTATTTTATAAATCTTTACATATTTCTGTGTTTCGTTCAGGTGCGATACTAAATTTGTTTGATATACTATGGCTCTATTTTTAAACGATTTAGGATATATCGTGACTAGGCGTGTTTACCAAGCTGTTTTTTTAGTCAGTATAGTGGCCTTTACCTTTTTATTTGCCAAGGAAATCAAAGGCGCTGCCAATCTGTTCCCACATGTTGATAAAGTTGCTCACTTTGGCATTTTTTTTGTCCTTGCAGTGGTAATGGACAAAGCATTTAAAATTCCATTATGGGTGCAAATCTTAACGCTAGCAGGCTACGGTGCCGCCATTGAGGTAATGCAAGATATGCTGCCCTACCGCCAAGCATCTGTGGCTGACTTTATTGCTGACTTTGCTGGTGCTGCCAGTTACTTCATAGTCAAATTTGCTTTTCATATTGGTAAAAAGCCCAATCATGGATAATATTGTTATTGTAGGCGATGGAGCAATAGGTTTACTTTACAGTCACTTTTTAAGCGCTAACAATCATATCAGCTTAATTTCTCGCAAAGCTAAAGTAATCAATCAATATTATTATCAAGATTCTGATAAAAGCAAAATCATCAATGTTAACGTTTTAAGCAATAAAAAATTAGAACAATTGAAACCTATAGACACGGTTATATTTGCGGTTAAAGCATATCAAGTAAATGAAGCTTTAGCTCAGTTACTCCCCTACTTAAGTCCATCATGTCAGCTGGTTTTATCCCATAATGGCATGAGTGATCTACAGCCTATTTTAACTAAATTACAAAACCAACACGCTCTCTACTTTTTAACTACCCGCTTGGCAGGCTTTAAAGCAGACCCTAATACTGTAGTACATACTGGCGATGGTGAGAGTATTTTAGGCAGCTGCAATGATATCGCAACCCAAGGTTTACCGTATATAGTTAAACAGCTGTCCGCAATCCCCAGTATTCGTCATAGCGATAAAATTGCTTTAATCCGTTGGCAAAAATTACTCATAAATATTGCTATTAACCCATTAAGTGCGCACTACAATGTTAAAAATGGGGAGCTCACAGCACCTAGGTTCAGTACTGAAGTATTTAATTTACTCAGTGAGTCGTGTTTTATTGCCAATAAGTTAGGTATCAATATCAATCTAGCGGATACACTAGCTACAGCATACCAAGTGATGGCAGATACTGCATTTAACTACTCATCAATGCAACAGGATATTACCTATAACCGCCCAACTGAAATCGATGCTATGTGTGGCTACATTTGCCAACAGGGAGCAAAAGTTGGCGTTAAAACGCCTTACAATCAGTATTTTCTCGATATGATAAGGCATAAAAAAAGCGCGAATTAATCGCGCTTTCTACCTATCAACTAAACTATTATGGGCGGTATACCTTTACATTGGCAAAGCCATTTTCATGTAATATCAGCGCCTGTAATTGACTCATCACCCCTTTCGCGCAATATAAATAGTAGTCTTTATCTTGTGGTAGATCCCCAAACTTAGTCGCTAAACGGAAGAACGGTAAATGCACAACCTCAGTACCATTAATTTCTAACGGGTTAGCATCTTCTTCTTCAGGTGAACGAATATCAACAACCACTGCACCGACAGGTAAATCAGAAACCGATTCAGCCTCTTTAAGCTCTTGTTTTGCTTCTACGTCAATATCACGCACGTCCATCATACGAGCATTAGCAACAACCGTATCGAGTACATCAAAGTCAAACTTTTGTTCTTCAGCTTCAATAACCTGGATTTTTGCTTTAACAGTCGGCTTTTTCGAAATTACGCCGCAGTACTCAGGCATAGTTTCAGCCATTTCTGCGGTGCCAATTTTACGGGCGATGTTAATAATTTCTTGCTTGTCATGTTGAATAAGTGGACGCAAAATAAGGGTTTCAGTTACACGATCAATCACGCTTAAATTAGCCAATGTTTGGCTTGAAACTTGCCCAATACTTTCACCAGTAACTAAAGCTTGAACCCCCATTTTCTCGGCTATTTGGCTACCTGCACGCATCATCATACGTTTAAGCACCACACCCATTTGGCTGTTTTCAACGTTTTCAAGAATTTCAGCAACAACAGGTTCGAAATCCACACTTATAAATTTAACTTTATGTGTAGAGCTAAACTGTTTCCAAATATAGTAGCTGGCTTGCTTTACACCAATCTCATGAGCCGCCCCACCGAGGTTAAAGAATAAAAAATGAGTACGTGCACCTTTACGGATCATTTGATAGCTAGCAACACCAGAGTCAAATCCACCTGACATAAGTGATAGCACATCTTCTTGTGTGGGTAGTGGGAAGCCGGCCATACCAAAATGAGTTTGCGTAACTATATAGGCTTTATCATCTTTTATTTCGATACGAATTGTCACTTCAGGACGACTAAGCTGCACACGCGCACCTTCAACATGTTGGTTAAGACCTCCCCCTACATAACGCTCTACATCTGTAGAGGTAAAGTCGTGCTTACCTTGTCGTTTACAGCGCACACAAAAGGTTTTGCCTGCAATAGTATGGCCGATAAGATCTAAGGCAATCTCATAGATGTCGTGAAGGTTTTCGTAGTTTGTTTCAGTTACCTCAATAAATTGCACTATGCCAGGTATACGCTGTAGAGAATCAATAAAATCAAGACGCATCTGTGCGTCGTCACTGAGCGTAACAACTGAAATATTATCCCAGTTATTTTTAACTTGTACTTTCTCGTCTAGCTTACGCAGCACGATTTTAATGTTATTTTCTAACACTTTAGTAAAACGTTTACGTACTGAACGGCTTTTAATGGCTATTTCAGGATGAAGTTTGACGATAAATTTAAGCATAGTTTACTCGTTTGGCAATTTAAGAATTCACGCACCCAAGTGCTGGGCGCGCGATTATAGCAAAAAATCTAACGTCTAGGAAATAAACAAGTACCGCTTAACTTAGTTTGGATTAAGTCGGTAGAGTTTGCTGTGCAAGTTCGGTGTATTTTTCTTTTAATTGATTCAACTTAGGCAGGCTTTGCTCTGCTGCATAAGCTTTAAACAGCGCTAACACTTTTAAAATACCTTTATAGATATCTTGTTGTAATAACTCACCACTGAGTCGACGTGCCTTAATATAAGGCGTCCAAAAGCTTACGGTCAGTTTTAACATGTGCGCCAGCTCTGTCGCATCTTCATCGTCAAGCTCCATTAAGCCGTTATCACGTAAGCTTATTATGATACCACGCACTTGCATGAGTAAGGCTGACTGAAATTCTATGTAGTCTTTTTTTAGTACTTCATCGCGAGACAGAATATCGCCTAAATTGTCGTAGAAAAAATGAAAACGCCACATTAATTCAAACAACGCATCTAAATAGCCACTGAGCTGTACAAAGCCATCACTATCGTTGCTTACTGGTGTAAATTGGGTATGCAAATGTTCACTGTAAAGCGCAAAAATATGACGAAGAATGTCTTCTTTATTTTTAAAGTGATAATAAAGATTGCCAGGGCTAATCCCCATATGAGAAGCAATATGGTTAGTTGTAATCGCACGTTCCCCGTGCTGGTTAAACAGCTCTATGCTGGTCTTAATTATTTTATCCTTGGTACTCATGTATTCTGCTACTCTAGGTTGTTAGTAAAGTAAATGCTCAAAGTTTATGCAAATAATATTAGCCGCGCAGTATATACAAATCCAATCGAATAAAACACCACCTTGAAAATTTCTATCCTAAATCTAACTGATACAATACTCACCTTGAATAATACTAACGTTAAGTAATAACAAGTGATTACCTTAACAAGGCTGATTTGCAGCAAAAACACTGATAATATAACCACAAAAATAACACTAAGCTAAATCATATGAAAGTTACAGCTATTTACCCTGGTACCTTTGATCCACTCACTAACGGCCACACAGACTTGATTCAACGTGCAGCTAAAATGTTTGATACCGTAATTGTTGCTATTGCACATAACCCAAGCAAAAAGCCCTGCTTTAGCTTAGATGAGCGTGTAGAAATTGCAAATAGCCTACTGAATCATATTGATAATGTCTGTGTCATTGGTTTTTCTGGTTTGCTTGCAGATCTTGCTCGTGACCATAAAGCCAATGTATTAATTCGAGGTATTCGTGCGGTCTCTGATTTTGATTACGAGTTCCAACTGGCTAATATGAACCGACGTTTAAACCCCGATTTAGAGAGCGTATTTTTAACACCAGCAGAGAAAAATTCATTTATTTCGTCAACATTAGTTAAAGAAGTTGCCCGTCACAAAGGTGATGTCAGTGAATTTGTCAGTTCAATTGTTGTTAAAGCTTTAGAGGAAAAATTGCACGGATGAAGTTAACTAAGCTTGCAAGTTTTGCCGTATTACTCTCACTACCTTTACCGACTCTAGCCGGACCTTGGATTGAAAGTGATGATCCACTCTTACGTGCTTCAATTGAACTGCTCTTTAATCAAGGTGTGATTAAACAACCAATTAATAGCTACCCGTTGATGTGGCAAGGTATTGCTCGAGACCTAAATAACCTTGATCGCGATAAGCTATCAGTGCAAAGTCAATTTGCCTTACAACATATAAAACATGCCCTAGCAAATGCTAAGCGCAGCACTAGCTCAGGTATTAGAGCAAACTACAATAGTGATGCAAACTTGCAACAGAGCTTTGGCAGCCGTGATCAACAAAAAAGCGGAGTAAACAGTTACGGCTCTATTACAGGAAATAGAGTCAGTGCCAAGGTCAGTATTAATTATGCCGATGAAGCGCTAGATGATAAGTACACAAATTATCAGGGAAGTTATTTAGCGGTACTGATTGCCGATTGGTCTATTAGCGCAGAACAAATAAGCCACTGGTGGGGGCCAAGTAATGATAATGCCCTACTCCTATCAAATAACGCTGCGCCAATGAAAGGCGTTAGAGTAAACCGCGCCAATACGCAATACGATGGACCGAGCTTTTTTTCATTTATTGGTAACTGGCAACTTACCGGTATTTACGCTAAACAAAAACCGACTCTTACTAATAATGATGAAGGTGATTATTGGGCGATGCGTTTTGCCAGTACACCATTACCTGGGCTTGAAATCGCCTTCAGTACATCAGGATCCGACTTTTTAACTAGCTCTTATATTGATACCACAACATTAGAAGCTGACAATAAAAAGCAGCAGCTTACCAGCCTAGATGCCAAATATTCTACGCAAATAGCAGGCCAACCGCTTGGATTTTACGCTGAGATAATGGGGCGAAATGACAGTGGGTTTGCTCCCAATGATCCGTTTTATACACTCGGTGTAGAAACTTTTTTTGCCGATCAAAAGCAACTACTAAAAACTTACCTTGAGTATACCAATACCCAACAAGAGTGCGTGTCGGCTATGGATTGCACTTATGGCAATGATACCCTAACTGATATCAGTGCTGGCTATATCCATAAAGACCGCTTAATTGGTAGCTCAACACCTTACAACAGTAAATCAGCTGTATTAGGCGCTCAATACCATACCATGAATGGTTATGCTGGTTTTGCTAAACTACGCTGGTTAAACGGGAAATCACTCAAAACAGCCTCTGCACAAGAGATAGGTTCATTTAAACGAGTACAGTTAGAGCTGGGTTATCAACAAGCATTATTTGAAGGGCTTTGGCAAGTGAGTGGTTCTGTGTTTAAAGACGAGCTTAATAAGGATTCAGACACAAATACCGCGGTTAAAACCAGCTGGGAATATCGTTTTTAATCTTATAAACTACGCGAGATCAGAGTTCCTATTTGATCTCGTTAAGAATTGATAGCCACGAACCAACCCTAAAAAGTCCTTATTACATAATAAAGCCACCACCATCATAACATCCATCATATTAACGGTAACCGAGTAAAGGCCCCAAAACCACCAATGCTCATAATGATAGAAGTAATTAATATCGATATGCATACCCAAAAACAGCAACATATTCACTGTTAGCCCAATAGTGATATATAGCTTTGCAGGAAGCTGGCTTAAATTTAGCTTCCAACTAATGAGTAAAATTATAATTAAACAAACTAAATCAAATGAAAACCAAAAAAGGTAAGTGATTTGGCTATGTAAAATATCAAACCCCAATACTGAAATAATTAAGGGGTCTGAGAATAAATAAAATAAGAATATAGATAGTGAAATCCACATCAACGTTTTATCACTATTTGGGGTAACTGATTTCTTTACTAAATTAAATAAAAAACCATCAAAAAGCTCCACATTATCAATGAAGCCAAATACACGCTAGAATACAACCCTAATAGCTCCATACCATATCTAAACTACACACTTTTAGAGTGATTTTTGCTAACCCCTAAATTAATTTTAAAATTATAAAATAAAAAGTTTTTTTCTGTAACTAATACTAAAATCATAAACAAATCTATCGTATTTACGCCATAAGAGTATGCACTCCATAACCACCATGACTCGCGATTATGCACTATATAAATATCATAGTGTGTAGCTGCCATCAGTAAAGCGTTCAATCCTAGTCCTGCAAATATATAATAGAGCACAAAAAAGCGATGCTTTTTTATTACCAAAAACCATACAATCAATACTGCTATAGTGATCACATCATAAATAAACCAATTCATATAATTTGACTGAGATAAACGCACTGCATCACTGAGCATGTACGAAAAAGCCATCAAAAAGCATAATTGAACTATCGATTTATCTGGGTTATTTAGCCGAGAAACTAATTTGAAAAGGAAAGCCATTAAGAAGCCCCATTCGATAAATACACCGATATAAGGACCTATTACATCATTTATGTACATAGTAACTACAAGGAGTGGCTAAGGTTACGCGTTTTAAATAATGCTTTAATTCCATTTTTAAGCTTAATTAAACCTAAGATGTCTCTATCAACAATCAACGCAACGATCATTGTGAAATCAATGATATTCACACCAAAAGAATAAATATCCCAAAGAATCCAAGGCTCTTTATTATACAATATGTAGATATCATAATAAATTAGCAGAAATAATGAACAATTGATTATTAAACCAGTACAGAGGTATAAAAACGAAGAAGGCGTAGCTGTGTTTGAAAATTTCCAAATTCCCATTAAAATTGCGACTGTCACTAGATCCCATACAGCCCAGTGAAGATAAGTTTCAGTAGTCGAAAACCAAGAAAAAAAATAGTCACTACTAAAATAAGATAAAAAAAGAATAAATGAACTAAGTAATAAAGTTAAATTTTTTTTAGGTGTCGCAAAGTAAAGAAATATATTAAAGAAAAAGGCCATCATGAAGCCCCATATAACTAGGGCTCCTAAGGATAAACCAAAATGTTCAGTCAAGTACATTCATATTCCAATAGCTATTGAGGTCGCTTATCTGGATCAATGATAATCCCGCCACCGCGTTGAATTTCTGCTCCACCAGCTGCTGCTAGTGCTTCTTGTGATATAGACACTGTATCAGATTGTAGGGTTTTATTACTAGTGCTTTGTTCTAAAGCTGGCTTTGATTGTTGCATAGAGTTATATGCTTGCATTTGTAGTTGGCTGTTACCTGTAACTTGCATGAGAGTGTTCCTTTCATTAAATGTTGAATTGATTGCTTAAGCAATTAAAATTGTTATTGCATAACGCTATGATATTTTTTTGGCGTATTGCAAAGATGTACCCTTACAGAGACATCTAATATCTATAAAGCAAATAGCGATCCAACTTTTAATGAGTTTTGATCTATTTATGATCTTTTTACCATTTTTAGTAACATTAAGAGAAATAAAAACACAAAGAGAGGTCATACCAGATATACTAGGACATAAAAAAACGCACAGGGGTAACCGTACGTCTTTTACATCCAGGGATTTTAAGCTACGTTTTTACACGGGATCTCCGTGTTTCGACTTGGCTTCAAAATAAATTCCATTGCGACTTCGTCACAATTGTCTTTGCGTAAACAAAGTTCACAGTCTTTCATTACCTTTTCAGGTAAGCTTTCTTTGGTACAGAATGTAAAACCTTGCTTTTCAAAAAAATCTGGTACTCGCGTCAATACAATGATGCGATTGAGTGCCAATTTTTTGGCTTTGCCAAGTAAGTGCTCAACAAGTTGCCGCCCTTGCCCTGTCACGCCTGTTTCAGGGTCTATTCCTAGTGAGCGTATTTCAGCAAGGCCTGTATCATAAATATACAAAGAGGCACAGCCTGCAACCGTTGAGTTCACTTCAGTGACTGCAAATTCATTAATTGAATGCACCATATCACTTTTAGCTCGCGGTAAGTTTTCACCTACTGTTGCCCAGTGCTGAATAAGCTTAGCAATAGACTCAACATCATCTAGGTTTGCATCACGTACCGTTATTTGCTGTTTTTTTTTGGCATCTTTCACAGCATTGGTTACTTGCTCTAATGATGTGCCACCGAGTGCTTGACGCGCTTTAATACAAGCGTCTATTTCTAATACAGGATATACATCTTGTTCAAAAATACTATGCACGGACTTAAATTGTTCTAAACTTAAATCTTCTAAGTTATTACCTTGCGCAATAGCCATTTGCACCAGTACACCAACAATATGATGACCTTCTCTGAATGGGATCCCTTTTGCTACTAAATAGTCAGCTAGCTCAGTCGCATTAGAGTGCCCGCCTTTTGCTGCTGCAAGGGTTCGTTCACCATTAACTTTGACGCCTTTGATACATGCTTGCGCCATATGGATACAAGCAAGCCAAGTTGGCATTGCATCAAATAAGCCCTCTTTGTCTTCTTGCATATCTTTATTATAAGCAAGAGGAAGCGCTTTAAGGGTCATCATCATCGCACTGAACGAGCCAAATACTCGGCCAGTTTTACCACGGATCAACTCTAGTGCATCTGGGTTTTTCTTTTGCGGCATTAAGGATGAGCCAGATGTCACGTTATCAGCCAACTCAATAAAGCCAGCTTCTCCTGAGTTATAGAAGATTAAATCTTCAGCCATGCGTGATAAGTGAATCATTGAAATAGACGCGCAGCTTAATAACTCAACTACAAAGTCACGATCAGATACCGAATCTAAACTATTTTTAGTTGCAGCGGTAAAACCTAGCCCCGCGGCAAGAGCTTGCCTATCTATTGGGTACGCGGTACCTGCAAGTGCACCACTGCCTAATGGGCAAAAGTTCATCCGCGCTTTGGCATCACTTAAACGGCTTTCATCACGTTCAAGCATTTCAACGTATGCCATACACCAGTGACTAAACAGTAATGGCTGGGCACGTTGTAAGTGCGTGTAGCCGGGTAAAATAGTGCCCAGTTCACGTTCTGCTAAGGCGATAAACTCACCTTTCAATTGCCCTAATGCTTCGAGTAAGTGATCGGCAGTATCACGACACCACAATCTAAAATCTGTCGCTACTTGGTCATTACGGCTACGTCCTGTGTGTAGCTTTTTCGCCAAGTCACCAACCTTTTCAATCAGTGCAGCTTCAACATGTGAATGAATATCTTCAGCGCCCGACGTCGCCACAGCTTGTGGGTCCGCTTTAACTTCATCGAGTAATTCATACAGTGCCGCCACCAGTGATTCATGCTCGCTACTCGTTAATACATCAAC
The DNA here is from genome assembly GCF_049257175.1 of Pseudoalteromonas mucoides. Taxonomy (NCBI): domain Bacteria; kingdom Pseudomonadati; phylum Pseudomonadota; class Gammaproteobacteria; order Alteromonadales; family Pseudoalteromonadaceae; genus Pseudoalteromonas; species Pseudoalteromonas mucoides. The sequence continues at coordinate 56,543 of NZ_JBMMUC010000005.1, read as the reverse complement.
TTGCTTAAGCGCACCGGCCCATGCCACAGAGCCAACAATATCTTGCTCTGCGAGTTGATAATCGAAGGGAAGTGAATCGTTAAATTGTTTAAACGCTTCATCTGGACCCGTAGAAAAACGTCCGCCCCATAATGCCATGAAATATCTCCAAACCCTGAAATTGCCCCGTTTAACGGGGCGTATTAAATTACTTCTTCGCTAATGCTGAGATTCTGCTTGAAAGCGAGAATAAACGAATAAACCCTTCAGCATGCGATTGGTCATACACATCATCTTCACCAAAGGTTGCAAAATCTTCGCTATATAAGCTGTTTGGTGATTTTTTCTGCACAGCTGTTACTTGGCCTTTATAAAGCTTAAGAACAACTTCACCCGTTGCCAGTGTTGATAGTGCTTCTGCACCCGCTAAGATTGAATCTTTCAAAGGTGTAAACCAGCGACCGTCATACACTAGGTGTGAGAACTCACCGCCCAATACTTCTTTCCATTTACGGCTTGATTTATCAAGTACAAGCTCGTCAATTGCTTGTAATGCTGCCATGATCACCGTACCGCCTGGTGTTTCATAGCAACCACGTGATTTCATACCGACTAAACGATTTTCCACAATATCAACACGACCAACACCATGAGGCGAGGCAATATCATTAAGCTTCACTAAACAGTCATATGGTTTTAATTGCTCACCATTTACGGCAACCACTTCACCTTCGACAACATTTAAGGTAACTAACTCTGGCTCATTAGGCGCTTGCTCAGGAGAGTTCGTCCATGTCCATACTTGATCACTTGGCTGGCACCATGGATCTTCAAGCTCGCCACCTTCGTGAGAAATATGCCATGCGTTAGCATCACGACTATAGATTTTGGTTGCAGACGCTGAACAAGGAATATCACGCTCGGCTAAGTAATCTAATAGCGACTCTCGACTTGATAAGTCCCACTCACGCCATGGAGCAATCACTTTTAAGTCCGGTGCTAAAGCTGCAAAGCACGATTCAAAACGAACCTGATCATTACCTTTACCTGTACAACCATGAGAAAGCGCATCTGCACCTACTTTACGCGCAATTTCAACTTGTGCTTTAGCAATAATTGGGCGTGCCATCGAAGTACCTAACAAATAAGTACCTTCGTAGATTGAGCCAGTTTTTAACGTTGGGTAAATGTAATCACTTACCATCTCATCTTTTAAATCAACTACATAACATTCTGATGCGCCTGATGCGATAGCTTTTTCTTCTACGCCTTCAAGTTCTTCAGCGCCTTGGCCTACATCAGCCACAAACGCGATAACTTCACAACCGTAGTTTTCTTTTAACCATGGCACGATAGCCGATGTATCTAAACCACCAGAATAGGCTAGTACGACTTTTTTAATTGAACTCATTGGTATACCTTAAACAAAATTTGGATTTAATAATGTAACAAGCAGTGCGTTTTGCGCGTGCATACGGTTTTCTGCTTGCTGTATAATTTTTGACGCCGGACCATCCATTACCTCAGAAGTAATTTCAAATTCACGGTGTGCTGGCTGGCAATGTAGTACAGTGTCAGCCCCTGTTTGCTCAAGTAATGCTGCATTTAATTGATACGGCATGTACTTTTCTTTAACTTGTTCAAGCGGTGTGTCATCGCCCATTGATACCCACGTATCGGCATAAACAACATTAGCACCTACCGCAGCTTCAACACGGTCACTCACCATTACTGATGCACCATTCATTGCGGCTATTTGCTCTGCTTGCTTTAATATTTGCGAATCTGGTGAGCTGCCTTTAGGGCAAACGGCCACAAAATCAGTGCCAAGCGTTGCAGCCAGTAACATGAGTGAATGCGTCACATTATTACCTTCACCTAAGTAAGCTAGTTTAAGCTGACTTACATCACCATACACTTCTTGCAGCGTTAAAAAATCAGCCAAGGCTTGGCATGGGTGATACAAATCACACAAGCTATTTACCACTGGCACACTAGAGAACTCAGCCAATGTAGTCAGCGTTTTGTGTTGATTAACACGCGCGACTATTCCGTCTGCCCAGCTAGCAATATTTAATGCAAAATCTTTTACTGACTCACGGGCACCCATAGCGCCATTTTGTGAATCCAAATACACTGCATGACCACCTAATTTATTAATGCCAATATCAAACGATAAGCGAGTACGTAGACTGGGCTTTTCAAATAACGTGACGACTGACTTACCCGCGAGCGCTTGGCTAAAATCAGCGGGATTTGCTTTTATTTTTTGCGCAAGATTAAGTAATTTAAGTGCGCCTTTTTGGTCTAATTCAAGACCAGATAAAAAATGATTAAACATGTAAAAACCTATGGTGTAATTTTTGTTCCGACGTGCTCACCGTTAAGTAAAGCAATTAAGTTATCTGGCTTTTGCCAGCTCGAAATATACACACCTCGTCGTAAATGTTGGGCAGCGTGAAGACTGGTCTTAACTTTGACCTCCATCCCGCCCACAATTACTCCTTCTTCAATTAAAGTATTGATCTGATTTGTGTCAAGTTGATGTAACGGCTGTTTATTTGCATCAAGTACCGCTTCTACATCCGTCATAAAAATAATTTCGGCATCAAGCTCTTTTGCTATTGCAGCAGCGGCTTCATCAGCATTAACGTTATACCAAAGACCGTCCTCACCAAACCCTATCGAACTGACTAGCGGTAGACGACCCAGCTTTAAAAGCTCAGGTAATACACTTTGTACGCCACTTTGACACTGACCAACCTGACCTAATGCTTTTAGCTTTTGCGTCGAAATAATACCGGCTTCATACAAGCTAAGCCCTACAGGCATATGACCTGCCACAATGGCTTGGCTCATTAACTGCTTGTTTGCACAACCTGCTAGCGCGCCGACAATATAAGGCATTTGCTCTTTTGGACTAATACGTAAACCTTGGTGTTTAGCACTGGCAAAACCAGCCTCTTTTAACCAACTATCTACTAATGCCCCACCACCATGCACAATGACATACTGCGCCTGAGTTTGTGAAGCAAGCGCAGCAAACAATGCTTTTGCGGCATCTTCAGTATTAAGTACTGCACCACCTAACTTAATTACCCATGTTTGCATTACTTAACTACCCTTTTAAACCTGTGCTATGAGGTAACCCCATAACTAAATTAATACACTGTAGCGCTTGACCCGCAGCGCCTTTTAATAAATTATCAATGGCAGCCATTACGATAAGTTGGCACCCTTGCTGTTGCCATGCGATATCAACATAAGGCTGTTTTGCAACCCCTTTGATGGACGGGATCTTACTACCAAGTAAACGAATTAACGGCTCATCGGCTAATACCTGATAAGCATCTGTCACTTGCTCTGGCGTTACATCTGCTTTTAATTGCACATAGATGGTCTCTAAAATACCGCGAGGAAAATTACCCAAATGTGGTGTAAATAAAACCTCATGGCCCAAGTGCAATTCTATCTCAGGGCTGTGCCTGTGATTAAATAAGCCATAAGGCGCAAGTGACACTTCACAAAAGTGGGTACCTACACTTGCTTTACGTCCAGCGCCAGTAACACCCGATACAGCATTTATAATCACTGGCTGATCAGCTAATAAACCCGCTTGCTGTAAAGGTTTTAATGCATTCAATGCAGCGGTAGGGTAACAACCAGCAACAGCCACTAACTCCGCCTGTGTAATAGCTTCGCTATTCCACTCAGCCAAGCCGTAAGCGGCTTGTTCTAATAAATCAGTATGCTGGTGCTCAAAACCATAATAAGTTTGGTAGTCGTCATTGCTACTTAAGCGGTAACCACCTGATAAATCAAACACCTTTTTATCCATAGCTAAAAAACGAGGCGCTAAATCAACACTCACTTTGTGATCTGTACATAAACAAACAAAGTCCGCGCTCTTCGCTATCTCTGCAAAAGCAATTTCGCTCAGCGGTAATAAAGGTGTGTCCAGTAAACCTAAATGCTCTGGATATAAATCACTCAACAACTTGCCTTTATCTAGGCTTTGCTCAGATACATAACAACCTGTTAAGGTTAAGTGAGGATGCTTAACTATTAAGCTGGCTAACTCAGCACCGCTATAACCACTTGCGCCAATAATGACTACTTTCATTCGTTACTCTTTTAATCGTTAATACTGTTATTCATATAGGTGTTCAGTGCAGAACAATGCACTATTAATTAGGAATGAAATTTCGTTATCGTCGTATAATGAACATAGCTCTACTTAAATATATTTATGCTTAAAAAGTGAATTGATATTCATCATAAATACTTTTATATTGTTATGCAATTAGATTGAATAATTATTTTGGATTTTTTTATGCTTTTACCGTCGTTTTTATCTATGTATCAGCAATTGATTGCTGCGCCTTCAATTAGTGCTATGGACGAGTCTTTGTCTATGAGTAATAAAGGCGTTATCGACTTACTCGCAAACTGGTGCAAAGAGTTAGGCTTTGACTGTGAAATAACTGAACTTTCTGGGCCTAAGGGTCGCTTTAACTTATTAGCAAAGCGTGGCGAAGGTGATGGTGGTTTAATGCTCGCAGGTCACACCGACACCGTTCCTTTTGACGACAGCCGCTGGAATTATGACCCATTTAAGTTAAGCGAACATGACAACAAACTTTATGGTTTAGGTAGCATTGATATGAAGGGTTTTTTCGCTTTCGTATTGCAAGCGATTAGCGAGCTAGATGAAAATCAGCAGAGCCAACCTATATTAATTTTAGCGACCGCAGATGAAGAAACCACAATGGCAGGGGCGCAACAAATATGCAAACACCCCAATTTAAAACCAGCACGCTGTATTATTGGTGAACCAACAGATATGACTCCCGTATTTACTCACAAGGGGCACATGAGCACAGCAATCAGAGTAATAGGCCGCTCAGGTCATAGCTCAGATCCTGAGCGTGGTTTAAATGCCATTGAAGTCATGCATCAAGTCACTTCAAGGCTGTTAGTATTAAAGCAAGAATTAAAGAATAAATATTCAGTAGAGCATTTTGTTATCCCTTACCCTACTCTTAACCTTGGCCATATCCATGGTGGTGACAATGCTAATCGCATTTGTGGTTGCTGTGAAATGCATATTGATATGCGACCATTACCGGGTTTAAGTGTACAAGAATTACAAGCTATGCTGCTAACAATCGCGGCAGATATAAATAACCAATACCCTGATGCAGTCAGTGTAGTTGATATGCATGAACCTATTCCAGCGTTTACAGGTAGTACTGATTCGGCGCTCGTCAAACTAGCCGAAAAAATCTCAGGCGAACAAGCTGTAGCTGTAAATTACTGTACCGAAGCGCCGTTTATTCAACAACTTGGTTGTGAAACGATCGTGATGGGACCTGGTTCAATTAACCAAGCCCACCAGCCAGATGAGTTTTTAGCAATGGAGAAAATTAAACCTTCGCAAAAAATCATAAGTGAAATGATTAAAGCCAGTTGTTTTAATTGATGTATTAGGTGCCTCTTTTGGAGGCACTTAATACTCTTAATCCATATATTTAGCTAAGAATTTTTTAAAGACTGGGTCTGTTTTAGCAAGCTCTTTTTGCTCGGCTAAAATCTCTTTTAAAATAGCTTCGGATGTTAGTGGGTTAGCCAGCACAACCCGAAAAACCACGGTTGGTTGATGGTCGTACTTTGCTGGAGTGAGACGAGTACGCGATACAAAAGAGCGCCCTGCTTCACGTTGACGTTTTTGCATACTTGCAGTAAATCTATTTAACGAGGCATAAATTTCTAAGCGAGTTTTTTCATCAGCTTGTGCGATCTTTTGCTGAATTTGCTTAGGTACGTAACGGTATGTCAAAAGGCATAATTCAGGCGCTGATATTAACTCAAAATCTTCATCAGCATCTACTAGATCAGCAAAGTAACGTGCTTTTTCAATCCCTTTATCTATCAATATCTCATAGCCTTTACGGCCAATAACACGTAAGCAGGCATGTACTAACATAGCCATACCTGGTCGGCTACCTTCGAGTGTATGACTGCCTAAGTCTTTTGAGCCTTTACGTAAGATGTATTCTGCATGATGCTCAATTGCATCGGTTGCCGCAGGGTCCTTAAATAAAACCAGTCCGGCTCCCATTGGCACATACATTTGCTTATGGGCATCAATGGTGATTGAGTCAGCCCGTTCAATTCCTTTGAGTAAAGGACGGTACGTGTCAGATAATAAAGTGGCTCCGCCCCATGCAGCATCAACATGAAAATGACAACCAAGCTCTTGACTTAAATCTGCCATATCATCGAGCGGGTCAATGCTACCGGTCTCAGTCGTGCCAGCTACACCGACAATCGCCATCACTTTAATACCTTGTGCTTCAAGCTCATTCGCTTTGTCGCGCATTGCCCCTATATCAACTTTATTATTATTAGCTGTTTTAATAGCAATAAAGTTGTCGCGACCAATCCCCAGTAAATCAGCTGATTTACCTAACGAATAATGGCCACGTTCAGAAACCAGTACAGCAAGGCCTTTATAGCCATAATGTAGCATGGCACTTATTAACCCTTGTGCACCAATACCTTTAAACTCACCATCGGCCTTCAACAGTCGATTTCGAGCAATCCATAAAGCAGTAATATTCGCAACCGTACCACCAGAGCAAAACGCACCCAATGACGTTTTTGCACTGTGCATCCACTTACTATAAAAAGCATCATTTTGGCCATACGCAAGATGATGCATCATGCCAAGTACTTGGCGCTCTAATGGGGTGAATGCTTTTGATGTTTCTATTTTTACTAGGTTTTGGTTAAGGCCAACCATGAGCTTTGATAGCGGTAATACAAAGTGTGGTAAAGCAGACGTCATATGCCCGATAAAGCTAGGCGCAGCAGTATGCACCGAATGAGCAACTAGTTGATCCATAATGTCCTGCGCATAAGCAGAAACAAACGTGGGATCTTCAGGGATCACTGCCGATTGAAAATCTTTTTCAATTTCATGCAATGGCTTTTCTATTGCTGCTATATTTTCATTCAAAAAGCCAGCCAAGTTACTCGAAATCTCAAGCTCGATTTTACTCAGTGTTGAGTCAGGGGCTTCTGGTACAGTAAATATACGCATCAGCGTTTCTTTAGAGGCGACGGCACTACGCTTTTGATCCATCTTGATACCCAGTAAATGCAGTTTTTCACAATCTTAATACCCAAATAGACTAACATTCGATAAGTAAGGCAAACTGCAGTGTTGCTACGAAATGCGCTAACTTTACTGCAATATAGTATAAATGTCTCGCATTAAGCCATAAAAGCCAACAATTGCATGACAGATTAATGATAAATTGATTAATTATTTACCTCGCTAAAGACTAATTATATAGTCGCCGTCAAATTTTTTTGTATAATGTCTACGTCAATATATAAGGGACTAACATGATAAGTGCAAGTTTGAGGACAAACTGGATAATTGCGGGCTTTTTGGTTTTTCTAATTAGTTTGCTTAGCTATGTTTATTATACTTATCATACTACGCGTGCAGATATCATGCGCCAAGTTGATGCCCGTTTACTCAATGCTGCAGTCAGCGTAAAGCACATATTAGGAAATGAGTACCACGACCAAATAAACGCAGGGGTCTTAATCCCTCATTCAACGTATCAGTTAAAAAGCCGTCAATTGTCAGAGTTTGCCAACGCACTGGATGTTGCCTATGTGTATTCAATGGTATTAAAAGATTCCAATGTACACTTCAGCGCGTCTAGCTATACACAAGAAGACCAAAACAGCGGTAAAGTAACACAGTTCCTTGATTTATACCCAGAAGCCACCAAAGCTAATATAAGCGCCTTTTATTCCACCGAACCGGTGTTTGAAACATCCAAAGATCAATGGGGTCATTTCAAAAGTATATTCGTGCCGTACGTTGATAAAAACGGTCATACCTATTTAACCGGTGCTGATATCACAATCTACGATTTAAACGAGCAACTGAGCGAGAGTGTTTCTAAAGCGGCAGCCCTTGCTAGCTTCTTCTTTTTTATTGCGTTGCTGGTAGCAGGCATTTATATCTATTTACTTAAACGTGCTTTATCTACTGATAGCAGCAGCGGTTACGCAAATCACATAGCACTTGATTACTATATAAAACAATCATCGACCTCTCACATGCAAGTTGCAGTTATTTGGGTAAATGAAATAGAAGACATTAATAGTTTTTATGGTACAGAGGTGGGTGACAAAGTAATGAAATGCCTCCTAGAACACTTTGCATTACGTCGCCCTACTAGCAGTAAAATCTTTCGCTTAGCGACGAATAAAATAGTTTTGATTGCCCCTTTTGATGAAGAGCACACGGGGTTTAGCGATCTTATTCAAAATTATAATTGTAGCACTCCATTACTAACCGACCCCTTTATTTACATTACATTATGTGCAGGTATAGCCAGTGGTAATAAAGCCATGCTTCTTGAGAATGCGCACATTGCTGCGCTACAAGCTAAGCAAGGTCGATTCAATGTTGTGAACTACTCTATTGCATTACATGATGTTAAAAATCAATACCAATATAATGTAGCAATGGCAAAGGATGTGCGAGAAGCGTTTGAAAATAATCGCATAGTGCCTTATTTTCAACCTGTTTATGACTATGAAAACAACTCAATTATACAATACGAATGCCTAGCACGTATGATCACTTGTCATGGCGAGATATTACTGCCCGATGCATTTTTAAATGTAGTAAACCGCTCTCGTATGGATGGTATGTTAACCAGAACCATGCTTAGTCAATGCTTTGAGCGATTTAGAAAAACAAGTATCTGCTGGAGTATAAATATCACAGCACAAGACATGCTAGATCCAAGCTTAACAGAGTTCTTAGCAGACGAGCTTAAACGCTACCCACAGCCAAGCAATATTACTCTCGAATTATTAGAAACCGAAGCAATCGCGAACTTCTCCGAAGTGAAAACATTTATAAGTATGGTTAAACAACGTGGTGTAAAAGTGATCATTGATGATTTTGGTACTGGTTACTCTAATATCTCCAATGTATTAAAGCTCGACGTAGACGGTATAAAGTTAGATGGTTCTTTAATACGACAAATCATTAACGACCAAGATATTTACCTTTATATTGAACATATTGCTAGTTTCGCAAAACAACTAAATTTACATGTTATTGCAGAGTGCGTTGAAAGTAAGCCGATAGTCAACGCACTAATAAAAGCAAAGGTAAACTTAATGCAAGGACACTACTTTGCCTGTGCGGCTCCGCAGATATCTCCCCACACGCAGATCGTTAATCCAAATCGATTAATAGCCGGTGACTCTGTTGACCACTCGCCCAATATTTACGCTCAAACGGAGTGATTGCTTCTTCGTTTTCATACAGCTCAACCTGTGTCTCTTGCCCTGCCAAATGAAGAGCCTGGGCGAATTCTTTGATATATATATCCCAATTACTGCGTACTTCTAACCGACCACCTAATTTAACAATAAATGGAAATATTGCAGCACCATGCCAACGACGCTGAATATGTTTCGCTTTAGGCCAAGGGTTTGGATAAAGTAAATAGTGATGTGTGGGCTGCCAATTAGCAGCCACTGCTAAACGCCAAAAATCGTTTAAGTCAGCCTGCACTAAAATATAGTGGCCTGAGTCAGTCTGCTTGTATTCAACTTCATGTTTATCCAAACGGTGTGATGATTTGTCTATACCGATAACTAACGCATCAGGGTGACGCTTAGCTAAGTTAGCTGTGCTCTCACCCACCCCACAGCAAGAATCTAAAATAAGTGGGCCTGTAAAAGCCTGTACCTTTTCATTTACTTGATCAAATGCTGTTTGTGTATGTGCTGCAATCGGCTTTTTAAACTCAGCGGTTAAATGCTTTTTGACTATTTCATCTAGCTTTTCATGTAAGCCATCTTGGTTTGATACAATACTACGTGAATTTGCATCACTCATCAGTGTCTAAGCCCCACACCTTTTTTAATTAGCGTCAATGCTAATGTAAATAAGGCTGTAATAAATAAAAATAACACACCAAATGCAACTGATAAATCAACATCTGACACACCTAGAAAACCATACCTAAATGCATTAACCATGTAAATTATTGGATTAACATGCGATACACCTTGCCAAAAATCAGGCAACAAGGTAATTGAATAAAACACCCCTCCCAAGTAGGTCAGTGGCGTTAAAATAAACGTAGGAATAATGCTTATATCATCAAAACTATTTGCATAAATTGCATTTATTAATCCACCTAATGCAAACACTGCAGAGGTTAAAATAACAGTCGCGATAATAACAAAAAAGTTATGAATTTGAATATCAACAAACAACAAGGATACACAAGTAACAATTAAGCCTACCAACATGCCTCGCGTCATCCCGCCCCCCATATAACCAAGTACAATAATATAATTAGGTACAGGTGCAACGAGTAGCTCTTCAATACTTTTTTGGAATTTTGTAGAGTAAAAGCTGGATGCCACATTAGAATATGAATTAGTGATCACCGACATCATAATAAGGCCAGGTACAATGAACTCCATATAACTAAACCCACCCATATCACCAATACGAGAGCCGATTAAGTTACCAAAAATAACAAAATACAGGCTCATTGTAATAGCAGGTGGTACGAGTGTTTGAACCCAAATACGCAAAAAGCGGATACATTCTTTTATCCATAAACTCTTTAAGGCTACGCCGTATTTAAACATCTACTTCTCCCGCCCTTGCTCTAGTAAACCAACAAACAATTCTTCTAACCTATTTGCCTTATTTCGCATACTTAATACTGTATTACCTTGCTCAGTAAGTGCTGAAAATACGGCATTTAAGCCTTGTGCTTTCGCAACCTCAACTTCAATTGTATGATCATCAACCATAGAAAATTGATAACCATCGAGTGTCACCGCCTGCACCGGCTGCTTTAAATCCAGAATAAAGGTTTCTTTATCCAGTTTGGCTAGCAGGGCTTTAATTGTAGTATTTTCAACGATAATACCCGAGTCAATAATCGCGATGTTTTTACACAATAATTCAGCTTCTTCAAGGTAATGAGTAGTCAGTATAATCGTCACCCCTTGCTCGTTAATTTGCCTTAAAAAATCCCACATTGAACGGCGAAGTTCAATATCAACACCAGCTGTCGGTTCATCTAAGATAAGTAACTTAGGTTCGTGCATTAGTGCACGAGCAATCATTAAGCGACGTTTCATCCCACCCGATAATGTGCGCGCCTGCTTGTCTTTTTTATCAAGTAAGCCCAGCTGCGTCAGATATTTATCGGCTCGCTCATGGGCTAATTTACGAGGAACGCCGTAGTAACCCGCTTGATTTACTAATATTTGGGTCAAGGTTTCAAATTGGCTAAAGTTAAACTCTTGTGGCACTAAACCTAGCTCTGATTTAGCCGCTTCTAAATGGGTATCAATATTATGACCAAATACTTCAACTTGACCTGCAGTTTTATTTACTAATGAAGAAATAACCCCTATTGTCGTTGATTTACCAGCGCCATTAGGCCCAAGCAAGGCAAAAAAGTCACCTTTTTGAACTTCTAAATCAATGTTTTTTACCGCTTCTACGCCATTTTTATAAACCTTTTTCAGGCCCTTAATATTCAGTGCTATAGTTTGTTCGCTCACTTTTTACCTTCCCCATAACCCCAGCGCTTAGTGAGGGTATGCTCAATGTTTAAATGATCTAAAATGCGTGCCACCATAAAATCAACCAAGTCGCTTATCGACTCAGGTTGGTGATAAAAACCCGGTGCTGCTGGCATAATTGTAACCCCTAACCGAGCAAGTTTAAGCATATTCTCTAAATGAATTTCACTAAATGGGGTTTCTCGTGGCACTAAAATAAGCTGTCCACGCTCCTTAATAACCACATCAGCAGCACGCTCTAGTAAATTATCAGATGCACCTACTGCAATCGCGGAAACAGAGCCTGCGCTACACGGACACACTATCATTTTTTTAGGTGCCGCAGAGCCTGACGCAACCGGGCTAAACCAGTTGTCTTTACCAAAGACTTGTAACTGCTCAGGTAGCGCGTTAAAAAGTGTGCACAACTGCTCGGTGGCTTTGTCTTCATTGGCTGAGAGTTTTATGTTTGATTCTGTATCAAGTACCACGCGTGCTGCACTTGATATTAATACATATACTCTAAATTGTTGCGCTAAAAGCACTTCAAGCAACCGTAAGCCATAAGGTGCACCTGACGCCCCACTAAACGCAAGGGTGATCGTTTCTTTATATTGCACTGTGGCTCTCTCTTTGAATTTAATTAAACTTCTCCGTTAAATGACTAATCAATTGTTGATGTAAACCATTAAACCCACCATTACTCATAATTAAAATATGCTGATGCGGACGCACTTTATCAACCACTTGAGTCACTATTTCGTCAGTACTAGATAGGCAATTCATTCCCGCTTGCTGAGCTTGCTCATTCAAAGACCAGCTCAAGTTGTCAGGTTCAAATAAATAAACCTCATCGGCATCAATTAATGACGCTAATAATGTATGTTTATGAACGCCCATTTTCATTGTGTTAGAGCGCGGCTCTAAAATAGCGATAATTTTATCATCACCTACTTTAGCACGCAGACCCGCAAGCGTGGTTTTAATTGCCGTTGGGTGGTGGGCAAAATCGTCATAGACCTTAATATCAGCAATATCCGCTTTGAGTTCCATTCGCCTTTTTGGACTAATAAACTGTGCTAAAGCTGCAATACTGTGCTCTATTGCAATGCCCACGTGACGCGCCGCAGCAATAGCCATAATGGCATTTTTAACATTATGCACACCAATTGCTTGCCACTTAACAGTCCCTACCGACTCTCCATTGAGCAAAACACTAAACTCACTGCCGTCAGGCTTAAGTAAGTTATAATTCCAATCACCACCAAGCGTTTCACTTTCGCTCCAACAGCCTTGATTAATGACCTCTGTTAAAGCCTGTTCATTACTGGGCCAAATTACTTTGCCTGTACTTGGTAGTGTACGCATCAAATGATGAAATTGTTTTTTTATTGCATTTAAATCGTCGAATATGTCTGCGTGATCAAATTCTAGGTTATTTAAAATCAGTGTACGCGGCAGGTAATGGACAAATTTACTGCGTTTATCAAAAAATGCAGTGTCATATTCATCCGCTTCAATAACAAAAAACGGGGTGTCGCCAACTCGAGCTGACACTCCAAAATTTTGCACAATACCACCTATTAAAAACCCCGGCTTTAAACCGGCATATTCAAGTATCCAGGCAAGCATGCTTGCCGTTGTAGTTTTACCGTGAGTACCTGCAACAGCTAACACCCAGGAGTCTTGTAGTAAGTTATGTTTTAACCACTCAGGACCTGAAGTATAAGGTAAGCCTTTGTCTAACACGTACTCTACACACGGATTACCGCGACTCATCGCATTACCAATAACAACCATATCTGGCGCAGGCTCTAGCTGAGAAACCTCATAGCCTTGAGTAAGCGTGATACCAAGCTCTTCAAGCTGAGTACTCATTGGTGGATATACGTTTTGATCAGACCCAGTAACCGTATGACCTAATGATTTAGCTATCGCGGCAATACCACCCATAAAAGTGCCGCAAATACCTAAAATGTGAATATGCATGTCTATTCCTTTGCTGCACTAGTAATAAGCAGCACTGTTTTTATTACCTGCCATAATGCCAAAATTAACAGCTCGTTACCATTGCCATATCGCATTACAGTTTTGCCAAAAACCACCTAATTAAGCAGCTTATTGCAAAAAGTTCCATGCCAATTGTCTAACTGGAGACAAAACAAACACCACTTTTTATACAAAATTAACATTAGTGCCGATTTAAACCACTAAAATATTTATATTTAATTTAAATAAAGTTAATAACAGGAATAAAAAAACACTAAAAAACAATCTAAACAGGACGTTGTAAATATATAATTACATAATTTCACCTTCAATATCAGGTTGATACCAATATATATTCAAAACAAAAACAAAGTACACATTATTGAAACAATGTACACATTACCATTTTTTAAGACTCTTATTAGGTACTATGTTAAAACGTAGCGCTAAATTACATCTGGTTACATTGTCTGCCATTTATTTAACTTCTTAAGTTAAAAATGCCGACCTTGATAACTAGTTAGTTCAATCATGCTTTAACTCCTAGTTGAAGCTTGTCGAAATTAAAGGTGTTATGTTGAAAAAATTAAATCTTATCGCAACAGCCGTAAACGCAGTTTTAGTGACAACTGCATTTAGTGCATTAAATACATTTGCACAGTCAACGACTGAAACGAAACCTGTTGAACGCATTCAAGTTACCGGCTCAAAAATAAAACGCTTTAACCTAACGTCTCCAACCCCTGTTACTGTGATCAGTGGTGTTGAGATGGAAAACCAAGGTATAACTAACGTCAATGATTTACTTGCAGAAATGCCACAGGCAACAGTTGGCCTTTCTCCTGAAACAACAACCAACACTATTTATGCGTCAGGTCTTAACACAACGGACCTTCGTGGTTTAGGCTCAGAACGTACATTAGTGCTTGTAAATGGGCGTCGTTTTGTGCCTGGTTCTGTAGGTGACACTGCAGTTGATTTAAACAACATTCCTACCACAATGATTGAACGTATCGAGATAGCTACAGGTGGTGCAGCAGCCGTTTACGGCGCAGATGCAGTAGCGGGTGTGGTAAATATCATTACTAAAAAATCAATGGATGGGATTGAACTTGATGTTTCTACCGTACGTCCAGAACAAAGTGGTGGCGAGCAAAACAACTTCTCAATTACTGGCGGTATGGAAGGCGATAAACTCTCTTTTATTGCCTCATTTAATTACACTGAAAACAAAAGCTATGGCAAGCTGAGTCGTGATTTCTACCGTGCCCCAGTGAACTCATACGCAAACCCGGCAAATACAAGTGGTAGTGATGGCATCCCTTCACGGGTTGTTTTAGGTCAGCCGACAGGCCTTGCTTATTACTCAGAGGGTGGTGACTTTTTCGCTAAAGACTCACTTAAAGATAATGGTTACGACAATCACCACTACACCTTTGATGCAAATGGTAACCTAAAACCGTTTGACTATGGCTTGGGGCGCATTCCTAATCCAGGTGTTGGAAGCGATGCGTCAAACTACTTTCAAGACAATCAAAATCAAGGCGATGGTGTTTTTGGCCACGGCTATAAAGATTACTTTCAAACGCCATTAGAAAGAATAATTGCTTCTGCGTACGGCACATATGAACTCAATGACGACCACGCTTTAACCTTTGATTTCACCTATTCAAATACAGAAGCCA
The DNA here is from genome assembly GCF_049257175.1 of Pseudoalteromonas mucoides. Classification (NCBI taxonomy): domain Bacteria; kingdom Pseudomonadati; phylum Pseudomonadota; class Gammaproteobacteria; order Alteromonadales; family Pseudoalteromonadaceae; genus Pseudoalteromonas; species Pseudoalteromonas mucoides. Next base: position 41,244 of record NZ_JBMMUC010000005.1, on the reverse strand, counting down.
CAACAGAGAGCTCACCTTCTTTCTTTCGCCATACGATACGTCGCGACAATGCGTTTATTAAAAACGATATGGCTAAAGTAATGGACGACAATGAGCTTACAGAAGTAACACTTCGCCAAGCTAATGAAAACTTATGGGGCGACCGTGCATATAACCAAGAGCGTGAGGTTTTTCGTACTTCAATCGGCGCTGAAGGTATTTTAAGCGATGACTGGGGCTACTCTGCTTACGCACAATTTGGCCGCATCGAGCAAGATACTCTTTGGACTGGCGAAGTATTAACACAAAACTTAGCTAACTCTATTGATGCCGTTGAATACCAAGGTAATGTAGTGTGTGCCAAGCGTAATGCAAACGGCGATGTTATAGGTGCTATTGAAGGTTGTACACCATTTAACACAATGGGCGCGACGTCAGCAACACAAGCACAGTTAGACTATATAGCGACTGATGCAACACGTTTTGCTAAGCACGACCAAGCCGTGTTTGCTGTTACTGTAGATGGCGCCTTATTTGAACTACCAGCAGGATATGTTGCTGCGGCCTTCACTGCTGAACACCGCAGAGAATCAGCAATCACTAGGCCATCTGAAAACATGGAAAAAGGCCTGATCTTTGGTAACTCAAGTTCACCGATGGACGGCGAAATAGATGTAAACGAACTTTCAGCTGAAATTTCAATTCCATTATTAGAAGAAACCTTCCTAACAACAGATTTAACCCTTGAAACAGCGTTCCGTTATATGGATTATTCGGTTACAGGTGAAGATAATGCCTGGAAGATAGCTTTAAATTGGGGCGTCACTGATGAGTTACGCGTACGTTTAAATCGTTCAAAATCAGTACGCGCTCCTAACTTAGGTGATTTATTTACTCCTAACTCAAAAACGTTCAGCTCAGGACGTGCTGATGTATGTAGAGCTGATTCTATCGCTGAGTCAGGCAGCAAATATAAAGATAACGTAATCAAAAACTGCCAAGCTGCAGGCCTGCCTCAAGGTTGGATGCCTTCTGAAGAGTGGTTAGCAGGTGGTAGTTTACCGGGTTATATTCAAGGTAACCAAGACCTTAAAAATGAAACGTCAAACGATTATACAATCGGTGTTATTTACACTCCAGAGTTTATTGAAGGATTAGATTTAACTCTTGATTATTGGTCATTTGAAATTGATGATGCTATTGAATATTATGGCCGAGATAATGTTAAGCTTTGTTATGAATCAACATCACTAGACAATCTATTCTGTAACAACGTGGAGCGAGACTCTCAAACAGGAGAGATCACAAACTTCTACAATCGACCTATCAATGCTGCAACTGTAGCAATTAAAGGTATCGATGTTGAATCTGCATACCGTACAGAGTTGTTCTCTGGTGATTTGGCATTAAAGCTAACAGCAACTTACTTAATAGAGGACAATAATAACTCTACAGGTCGTGCTGAAGATTTTCGTTCTGATGTAGGCGAAACAGCTTCACCTCGCTGGAAGGGCCGCTTTAATGCTGTTTATTCTCACGATGATTCAGCCTATGTGCTAACCATGAACTACCGTCATGCAACTGTTAATGACAACGACTGGACCATTGAAGACAATAACTACAATGATATCCCGTCTTATACAACATTTGATTTCATGTACAAAACTTATCTAATGGATGAGCTACAGTTACGTGTTGGTGTTAACAACATATTCGACCGTGAACCGCCACGTAACCCGTTCACTTACGACGATGGTGAGTTCTTTGATGTTAAAGGCCGTCGCTTATCGTTAGGCGCTAAATATACTTTCTAATAAAGTTTGTATTTAACTGATAATAAAACGCCTCAGTTCATTGAACTGAGGCGCTTATTTTTGACCAACGGCTAGGGTCTATTTATCTTTCGAGGTTGATTTTGCAGCAGTACGTTTGGTTTTTAGGCAAAGCAGAGCCTACGTAGTGTGGTTATTCCCCATAAATAGGCGATAACGCAGCATAAATGCCAAACGCGCGCTGCCCTTCGGGTTCTTCCTAGGTGCGATTAACTCTTTATTGCCTACATGGATTGTAGGTAAGGGGCGTGAGCAGGACGCGGTAGCTTTGCTCGATTTTTACTTAGCCCACTAGGTTACAAATCTCGCGCCGCGATTAAATCGCATCTAGGTTGAACAAATTTTAATCCTGAAAGGTCAACAGACCCTAGAAAAGCCAATTTACCTGCATATTTAACGATAATTGCATCGCTTTATTTGGGTTTAACTTATCCATCGCCAACTCAATTTTAAAGAAATCAATTGTATAACCTAACTGAGGCGTCAAATTAATTGGATCAAACATTAATTCAAACATACTTTTTTTGTAAGCAAATTGAGTACCTATTTTTACAAAGTTAATATCACCTTGGCGCAATAAGTTTAACGCATAATCAATTTTTTCATGATGATAGGTAAACGCTAAAGCTATTTGTTCCGGTATTTTAAATTTATAATCGCTTTGCCCTTCAAAGCCTTTGAGCAAAGGTCTAAAACTATTAAACCCTTGGTTATCAATAAAGCTGCCCTTGGTGTTTATATCTGCTGAAGTATAGCCCACATTATCAACACTAAAGCTATTATAAATATCAATTAAATCAGCACGTATAGTTAGGTTGTCTGATAGATTTATCTCAGCAAATAAATCGACTGAGTAGCCCTTACCTTTACTATCCCAATCATTTTCATTAGGGCGTTTTAAAAAGTTGTTGTGCGTGTAGTGCTCTTCATAATTAAGTTCGCCTAGCAAACTATTATCATCCCTTCCTTGCACATTACCCGAAACAACTGAATGACGAAAATAGTCAATCTGCCAGTAACTTCCTTTAGCGCCAATCAATAGAGCATCACTAAACTCATAACTGTAGCCTAAAGCAAATCCTTTGCTTCTATTGGCAAAGTAATCAAGTTTTACTTTGTAATTTTCTCTATCTAGTAATGAAATATCATTCTGTTCTTGATAATAGCCTAAAGCAGTATCAGCATGACTTTTAACAAAATAATCTAGCCGCTGTTCAATATGAAAGGTAAAGCCTGCAAGACGTGAATGTCGATAGCTTAGGCCAAGCCTTGTTTGCGAAAAGCCCTTATCTGCATCTGATTGAGGTGGACTTTGCCAGTCATCGTCGACTAACTCTAATACTGGTGAGATATTACTAAAACTATTAGAGTCAACATATACAGACACTTCTTGCTGAGCATTACAATGCAAAGCCATTAAGCCTAAGCAGCTTAAGAAGGTGTTTTTTATCATTTATTATTTCTTTTATAAAAAAGGCCTGCAAGCGCAGGCCTAGAACTTCATGCAAAATTATAATGTTTCAACTGTGCCATTTTCATAAACAATGAGCACCAACGAATCACGCTTCACAATTTCAGCGGCTTTTTCATCACCAACCATAATTGTACCGAGCACTTGCTGCTCTGCTTCTTCATCATCTGACTCAGCTAAAACTAGCTTAACGTTTTCAGCATTCGTCGCTGATAAAGTTTCAAGTTTAGTGTCATAGCTTACAATAAAGCTGCGTTGTTTATCACTCTCTGGCAGTAAATATTTAACATCAAGTGCTAATTTACCTTGTTCAAGTTCAGTACGTTCACCTGTTAAATTAAGCTCAAGGTTGTATTCTCCCACCTCAACCTGCACATTTAACGCCGCATTTACGTCTAAGAAAGTTTCCTCATTTTCAACATTAGTGCCAAGTTCTGGTTGAGCTAAATACATATCTATCGTATAAGTACCATCAGCAGACCATTGCATGTGCTCAGGTTGCGTAAAATCAGCAGCAACACGACCTAAACCATCAACGTAACTGTAAAAAGTCCGTGCTTTAAACTGTTCTGAAGACTCTTCACCTGGAATCACAGGCTCTGGGTTATCACTTCGATAACTATGCAAGTCAGATATAAATACATCGCCAGCGGTGAAGCTATTTAGATTTTCACTCGTAATAGCAAAACGAGAAAAATCCCACGATGTATCAATAAAGTCATCAATAGTAAAATAGCTTCCACAATCATAGCCTTGCTCTTCAATACTAATTACTGAACCATCGTAATCCAAATACTCACCGGATTCATTAATTCTAAAAAAATCAATTTGCTTACAGGCAAGGGAATCAACTAGAGAATCATTGTCAGAGTCGATAGGCATCAAGCTTACAAAACGGCCCCAATTCCAATCATCAGCCTGATGGTAATATTCAACATTTAAATTTTGTCCCAGTGCAATATCAGCACTATTTACTTTCAATGTTTGACGTTTATTAAACTGCTCTTTATCGTTAATGGTTTCATTAACAATAGTAAAGTTAGTGCTATCGATCCTATCAATACTAATAGTTTGAGTTGCACCATCCTCTACTACAGCTTGCAGATTAGTCGCATTGTCGCTAACCGTAATAACAAGTTGGCCATTTAAAAGTGGTGAGACTAAGTAACCATCAACCGTAAAGGAAGCATCTGCTTTTACTTTGTCCAACACATCTTCAGTATTAAGCCTAAAGTCTCCGATATCTTTCAGTGATGCAGAGTAACCGCTTTCAAATACACCATAGTAATACGAACTTATTGAGCCGGGGTCAACTGAAGTACCAATACTTAGCCACTCTTGAGCTTCTTCTAAAGAATAGAACCAACCGTTATTTTGATACGGTATTTCAGCTATATTTACTTGCTCTCCCTCACTATTGGTAAGCACACCTTGGTTGAAATCTGAGAAATAATCAAAGTTTGCCATCAAGTTATAAACGCCGTCGCTCTCATTATATTCGATGTATTCAATCCACGAGTATTGAGTATCGCTAACAATATTATTCTGGTTAAACATATAATATTGACGTTCACCAGAGTTATAAGCTTCTCGATTAAATGTACCTTGGAAGTAACCTTCGATATCCGTTGTTCTACTCGCTGCGATTTTCCAGTTACCTGAGCTTTCGGCAGTTTTGGTATAAACATACTGAGTGAAAGTTTCACCATTGTTAATAGACAGATCTAACTCAGTATCCGCTTCATTAATAGTCACTTGTGCAATATCTTCATACATTTCACCAAACCCTTTAAGCTCTGGCGGTATATATGATTCAAGGTTTTTAATATTAACGGTGGCAGTGGCTTTTACAAACTCACCTTCTAGAGACGAAAACTCACCACTTAAGCTCGCCATTTTAGGTAGTACAAGCGTATCTTGCTCAAGCGTGTAATCCCAAGCTGTTTGTCCCCAACCATTCAATGACTCTGCACTATAAACTCTTAGTGGCAATAATTCAGCAGTTAAGTGACCTGTAAAACTTACCGGGTTTGCCACCGTGTCAGTCGCCTTCTGTGCAAGTGTAACACTCAGCTGTAGCTCCCCTTTGGTTGGCTCTGCATCAACATCACCACTTTCAATTTGGCTTCGCGTAACAGCACGATCTAAGTTAAGTGTTGCGTGACTACCTTCAGCAATTGTTAATGCAACAGCGCCATTCTCTGCCATACCTGATAACAACAATTGATACTGTGTATTTTCTTCTAATGCATTAATAGTAATATCGAGGGTTAACTTTTCGGCTCCTGCTTGCGCATTAACACTAAAAACAAGGTTTTCTTCATCGATAGTTACACTACCTGTACCTGCTGTGCTTAAATAATCTGCTAGGTCAAATACTGTACCTGTTACTTCTTCGCTTTCAAGTTGTTGGTGAATATCTGTAACAGCTTCGATAACATCACTTAAAAGAGCAAAGCTATCACCTTGTTCTGCAACCATGTCACCAGCAGCTTCAACAAGATTTACAAACTGCTCCCCTTGCGACTCAAAGTGCTCTCCTGAAGAATTTGTTACATCAAATAAATTAGCAAATAAGCGAATATCATTCACCATCGCACTTGCTTTTGCTATCGCGTCGCCTTGAGTTTCATCACTTACACTACCTTTAATTCGTCCATCATCATCAGCCTGAGTAAGCTTAACTTGAATTTCATTAGCTATATTTGTTGCTATTTGCTCTAAATCATCTAAGTGTTCTACTAACGAAGGGTCCTCTGCAATAACGTCTATAAGCTGAGTTAATGCCTGTTTAGAGCCGTTGAGAACATCTTCAATAGAAAGTTCAAATTCATCGTCATCATCTGCATCAGCAGAAACCAACACTCCGCCATTTGCTGCAACCATATCATCGATTGCGAACCTTAATTTAGAACTCAGTGAAAGGTCTGGCTCTTCAATGTATAAAGCATGGGCAATACCTGCGTTGATTAAGGCATAGCGCATTGCATTTGTATTTTCTTGATCAAATAAAGAAGAAGGCGTTTCCATTGCACCCGGCGTAAGCGAATTCAAAGCCCCGATCAAACCAAATGTATTGGCTATTTCTGATTGTGCATCTGAAATTGTTTGCTCTGATACATCACCACGGCTTTCAGCTAACGCAGTTGCCATATGAGTTAATGGCGTTATGTTTGCTGTATCTTGGGTATCGGCTGAGTCACTACTTACAGATAAGATACTAGTTAACGAAAACTCAGGATCTTGTAGTGTAAGATTAACGTTTTCGCCGAATTTAATGGCAACGTCATCAGCATCAACTCCGCACCCTATTGGTGCATCACACACCATGATTGTCGGCGAATCTACATCGCTACTTACAGACAGTTCAACCTTAACAACACCCTGAACATCATTAAGGGTAACTTGGTATTGTCCATTTTCATCAGTAACTAAGCTTGAATCCCCTAATTCATCATCAGTCAGCTCAACAGCGCTGCCCTCTACGTACTTATAGAAAGTAAGCTGCGCATTTTTTAATGTGCCTTTAGATGCCACCCCATTAATTTGCGCCTCACTGACCATTGGTGTTTCTGGCTCAGTTACTACAGGGGAAGTATTTTTACCTTCATCAGCATCATCTGACGAACCGCAACCGGCTAAAACCGTAAGTACACTTAACGCTAGAATTGATTGTTTAAATTCCATCTTCGTCCCTTTTAATCAAATTATTATTTTTAAAACCCTAATAATCATAGCTGGAAAAAACAATAAAAACAGCGACGCTTATGTCTTTACGCCAATTGAGCAAGGATAAAAAGGAATGAAATGAGCTAGTTTGCGTGAAGTTTTTTATCTAAATATAACTGGAGGACCAATGAAATAAAGGCTTCAAGAAAATCTGGTAGGAAAATATTGAAGCCCAATCACATAATGAATAAACGTTACTACGTAATTTAACTATTTTTTTCTCATTTAATTTAAAATTTATTTAAATTAATTTTAGAGACTCAAGAAAAGAATCAATCCAGCGCCTAATAACAAGCGATAAATAACAAATGGCATCATACCCATGCGTTCAATGATTTTTAAGAAAAAGTAAATACACGCATAGGCAGATACAAAAGACAAACCTGCACCTAACAAAATAGCTTGCCAGTCAATTGCTTCACCTGCAGAGAATAGTTTGTAGGTATAGTAAGAGCCAGCCGCAGCAATAACAGGAATAGACATTAAAAATGAAAAACGTGCTGCACTTTGCTTATTTAATCCCAATAATAAACCAACCGTTATTGTGATCCCTGAACGTGATGTGCCAGGAAAAACCATCGCAATAACTTGTGAAAAGCCCAATAACAAAGCGCTCATTAAATTGAGTTGATAGATATTTTTTACTTGTTTCGCTTTTGCATCTGCATACCAAAGCAATAAACCAAACACAATCGTAGAAGTGGCGATAACCCATGCGTTTCGAGAATAACTTTCTACAAAGTCTTTAAAAAAGTAGCCAATAACCAGCGCAGGGATAGTCGCTGCAATAATCCACCAGCCTAATTTACTGTCATCTGTTGCACCTTGTTGGCCAAATGATTTAAACCACGCACTCAATATATCGACAACTTCTTTTCTAAAATAAATGACAACAGCGATTAAAGTGCCAACGTGCACTGCGACATCAAAGGCTAAACCTTGATCTTGCCAACCTAAGATTTGCGAAGGAAGAATTAAGTGGGCTGAACTTGAAATAGGTAAAAACTCAGTCAATCCTTGGATCAGGGCTAAAACAATAATTTCTATAATACTCATGGGTTAGTAAACTCCACCTTCCATAGTTTTTGATTAGGGTTATTATATTCATTCCATAGCTGCGCGATCGTCTTGTTTGCAACAGGATGAATAAAATTAGGGGCGATTTCTGCTAATGGCTGCAGCACAAATGCATTTTTTGTTATTTCATCTCGGGGTAACTGTGCTGGTGAGTCACAAATTACATCATTGTAAAATAATAAATCTAAGTCTAAGGTACGCGGGCTAAACTTTTTATCGTTGAACTTGCGTCCATTATCTTGCTCAATATTTTTTAATAACTGACACAATTGTTCAAGCGGCATATCTGTTTGCGCACCGACAACCGAGTTATAAAAGTTACTACCAACAAACCCAACAGCTTCACTTTCAAAAACGCTAGAGTGCTCAAGGTTTGTAAACTGTTTTTGTAAGTTAACTAGTGCCTGGCGTATATAATGTTCTTTATTAACATTAGAGCCCAAGCTGATATAAATTTGTGCCATGTTAACCAAGCGCCTTTTTGCGGGTAATTTGTACACCCACTGTCTGTGCTTGCGTCACGGCGGCAGGCTTGCTCACCTTGATAGTAACCTCTGAGGTATTGAACTCAGCTAAAATAATGGCTGTAAGTTGTTCAACTAGTGTTTCCAAAAGTTCAACCGGCTTTGCCGTTGTATGTGCAATGACACGTTCACTTACTTGGGCATAATCTAGAGCTAAATTAATATCATCACTTTGAGCTGCAGGTTTTATATCGCAGAGCATTTCTATATCAAAATATAAACTCTGTTTGGTTTCTTTTTCAAAATCGTACACACCAATAATAGTGTCAACATGTAGTTGCGATATAAAAACTTTATCCATAACTGCTCCAACTTGAAAAATTTAAACTCAATTGACGAGTTTTACCCACTATAATTAATTTTTATAGTGTTTATACACTTTAACTGTGTTTTATTATGTAAAAATTAACCATACAATAGTCAGTAGGTACAAAAACAACTGCTCTATTGTTGAACATAAAAGTATGCAATGTTATTTTGCCCTCGATATTTGCGGCCAATGATAGCCGAAAAAGCGCGATTAAAAAATAAGGAAGCGTGTGATAGCTGTTTTAATGTTAGTTTTAGCCTACTTACTAGGGTCGATTTCATCGGCTATTCTAGTGTCACGGCTGTTTAAACTACCAGATCCACGCTCGAATGGTTCAAATAACCCCGGCGCTACCAATGTCTATCGTTTAGGCGGTACCTTTCCCGCGTGTTTAGTCCTAGTATTCGATATTCTTAAAGGCACTATACCTGTGTGGGGCGCTTATTTTTTAAAGCTTGACCCGCTTATGCTTGGTTTGATAGGTGTGGCCGCCTGCTTAGGCCATATGTTCCCAGTGTTTTTTCGTTTTAAAGGCGGTAAAGCCGTTGCCACCGCATTCGGAACTTTGTTACCTATTGGTCTCACTTTAGGTGGGTTGTTAATATCTACTTGGGTGGCAGTTGTTGCAATTACTCGCTACTCGTCGCTCGGGGCACTGATTGCAGTTTCCTTAGCACCTTTATATACATGGTGGATTAAGCCACTCTATACCTTGCCAGTGACATTTTTAACCGTGCTTATAATTATTCGCCATCATGGTAATATAAAACGTCTTTTCAGTGGTAAAGAACCAAAAATTGGTGATAAAAAGAAACCACCAACTCAGGATAATAATAGCGCTAATTAAATCGCTTCTAAGCTATCTATAGGCCAACGCGGTTTTGTTTTCATATCGAGACTAGCAAATTGTCCAGCTTTCAAGCGCTGCATACCTGCATAAGCTATCATCGCACCGTTATCAGTACAAAACTCTGTACGTGGATAATATACTCGCCCCTTCATACCTTGCATTACACGTTCAAGCTGAGCGCGTAATTGTACGTTTGCGCTCACACCACCAGCGATCACAAGGCGCTTAATTCCTGTTTGCTTCAGTGCACGTTTACATTTTATCACTAACGTGTCAATCACAGCGGTTTGAAATGCATGGGCAATGTCTGCTTTGGTTTGCTCATCGCTATCATTATCACGAATCGTGATAGCTGCAGCCGTTTTCAATCCACTAAAGCTAAAATCTAGCCCAGGCTTGTCAGTCATAGGGCGTGGAAAAATAAATCGTTTAGGCTCACCTTGTTCAGCAAGTTTAGCTAAACGAGGGCCACCCGGATAATCTAAACCAAGTAGCTTTGCAGTTTTATCAAATGCTTCACCTGCGGCATCATCAACAGACTCTCCAAGTACTTCATATTGACCAATACCTTCAACTTTAACCATCATGGTATGACCGCCTGAAACTAAAAGTGCAATAAAGGGAAACTCTGGCACATCCTCTTCAAGCATCGGCGCCAATAAATGCCCTTCCATATGATGCACTGCAACAGCTGGAATATTCCAACCATAAGCAAGTGAACGCCCAATAGAAGTGCCAACTAACAGTGCCCCAACCAGCCCAGGCCCTGCGGTGTAAGCTATCCCATCAATATCTTCTGCGGTACAGCCTGCCTGTGCAAATGCAGCATCAATCAAGGGTAGGGTTTTACGAACATGATCGCGTGACGCAAGTTCAGGAACCACCCCCCCATAATCAGCGTGCACTTTTACCTGACTATACAACTGGTGCGCCAGCAATCCTTGTTCGTCATCATAGATTGCAATACCTGTTTCATCACATGATGACTCAATGCCTAAAATTCGCACTGCTTTTTCTCCTACCGATAAATTCGTGTTATAGCGCTAAACCAATATTCGTTTGACCATCTGCAATAGCATGTTGTTTCAGTTCTTTAACACTCTGTGATGTCACCCGGCCCATTTGCTCGACAAAATCGATCATTTCACTAAGCACTTCAATTTCATATTGCATTAAAGGGTGTTCGCGTACTGTTTTATTATCAGCAACTACCCCCTCAACTGTCAGTTGATATTCAATAAAACGAGCAACGGTTGCTTGTGATATCTTGCTTATACTGACAAATTCACTATCATTTTGGGCAATTAAACCGTGCATTAACCCAAGTAAAGCGGTCGCGGCATCAATCGCGGGGTATGTACCAAACATATCAAAGTCGGCGAGCTCGGGTACATTAGGCTCAATTTTTTCGATTTGTTTTTCTAAATCAATTTTACTTTTAGGCAGTAAAATTTTTTCCCAGCACACATTCAATGCACTACGAAGCGTTGTTTCATCACCAAATCCAGTCGCTTCACTAAACAAACCATAGTTCGGTAGCATGCGCTCAATCAGTGCAGCCGCTAATACGGCTTGTTGTAAATAATTAAGCTCTCGAATTCGCTGAAAATTATTCGCTTTAGTCATTCTTAGGAGTCCTACAAGACCAACAAATTTCAAATGTTGGTCCATTGTGCTCATTACAGTTGGGGCATACCCAATCCAGAGCAGATTGCTGTTCTTGGTTATAGTTTACCAATATTTCACGCGCATGGCGCTCTTTTATCGCATAAACCTGTACACGGACCTCTGTTTGAGCGACAGGAATTTCTCCCACCGCACTTTGCAATGACTCGCCAAGCAACTGGCAATTTATTTCGTTCCCTATTAGCAGCCCTTTCACTATATTTGCTTCAACAGCATCTGCAGCGCTATAAACCGTTATCCAACGAAATGGTTCATTGTTCATGATATTGATTCCCACTTATATTATTTAACAATCCGGATACTTTTACTTTGTAACTAATTTCCCCTAAGCTATTCTAAGAGAAGTATTTGTTTTTTGGGATAATCATGACACTGACCACGCCGGGCTTACTTTTTCCCGCAATATCATTATTGCTGTTAGCCTATACAAACCGATTTTTAGTATTAGCGCAATTAATTCGGGAATTAAATGCGCGAGAGGGTGAAACTATACGACCACTGGTTGTTGCACAGATCACCAACCTAAGAAAGCGTATAAAACTCATTAGAACCATGCAAGTATATGGCGTTGCGTCATTTTTAATGTGTACCATTTCAATGTTTGCATTATTTATTGAGTTTAAAACCATTGGCATTATTTTATTTGGTATCAGCCTTGGTTGTTTAGCTTTATCGCTTTTAACTTCTTTATATGAAATCCACATATCATGCGATGCCATAGAAATTGAACTTAAAAACATTGAAAAAAAACCATTAAGTGATAAAGCAGACTAACTATCAGGCAATAACCCTTTTGGTGAAGTATTAAACAAAAGGGGATTTATGCGACAGACTTTTTATTTCTGACGAGACTGTAATTGAGCCACAAAACGAATACGCAACAGTCATTTTGGCATATTCTTATTGTCGACAATGGCGCAGGTATAGCCAGCAAGTAACCAAGTTAGTTTTATCTGGTTTTAAATTTGAAAGCGGACCACTTCGCTTTCATCAAACCCAAAAAGTAAAAGAACTATTACAACAACATAATGACATTTCTAGGGTTAATTGATGTTGTGATGGAAAAAACCATGCAGGACTCGCTCTGAAAAAGTTTATTCGCGATGACAGCAATAATCATTAAAGTGTCTTCGATGGCTGAATCAGTGATCGTTATTATCGTGCTTTCATTAATAAAAGAGCAACGCACAAAGCAGCTCCCCCTAAAATTGTTGATATATCCATCAACAACTTAGCACTTTTTTTTTAGTTTAATCAACGTTAACCTGACTAAAGTTGTAATATTTTTGTAAAAAGAGACTTTTCAAATTAGGTACAATACATTACTATCTATTAAAATAATTTCAATTATGCTCGCATTCATGCGACTTACTTACACAAAGGACTATAAAAGTGAGATTTGAACAATTAGAACAATTTGTTGCACTAGGCCAACTTAAACACTTTCGCCAAGCGGCGGAGACCACCAAAATAAGTACTTCAGCGCTAACACGTAGCATTCAGACCCTTGAAGATGAAGTTGGCTATCAATTAGTTAAACGCTCTACTCGCTCAGTTAAACTTACTGCCGAGGGTGAATTATTTTTAGATTATGCACAAAATACCCTATCAGCTTTAGAAGCGACCAAAAAAAGCTTATTTCAATCATTCAACGGCTGCTCAAGCGAGAAGTTAATAATTGGTTATACGACTAAGGCAAGCGCAATTGTACCTGTATCATGTGGCCAATTTTTAGCACAATACCCGCATGTAAAAATAGAAATGCAGCTACAAGAACAAAGTGAGTTACTACGTAAGCTGCAACTAGGTGAAATTGATATTAGTGTTTGCTCGCAAGCTATAAATAGTATTGGTACTGATATACACCTACCAGATCAACTGATTTTATTTGTCGCTAAAAACCACCCCTTAGCCGAGAAAAGTGATATCAGTAAGCAAGATCTTATCGACTATCCTATGTATGGTTGTTTTTCGCAATCAAAGCAAATTCAAACTATGCTTAACGAGGCCATTGATGGTTTAAATAAAGCGTCAAGTATTAAGGTAGGTAGTATTGAACAAGTGATGGACGGCTTGTGCAAATCGAACCACTTTGCCATTGCAAGCATTGAACATGCAAATTCAGTTGCCGAGCATTCAGAGCTCGTGCAGTTAAAAACAAATAAAGACTTAGCTCATGAGCAGCTAATTGTGCAAACTAGCCAACAAGTATCCCCTGGTGAGCACATAAATCAGCTCCTATCCTTAATAGAAAAGACAGCGCTGTCAGCCAGTGAATAAGATTAATCTCGAAAGTCTGATTTATTCAGGCTTTCGATTTGTATAAAATTCTCGCTTTAAATCATTTTTAGGCTAAACTAGCGCACCTCCCTATACCTAGTATATAAAATGAACGCTCATTTCATTTCAGAAATCTATTTAGATGATATTGAAAGCCGTGGCTATACAATTATAAATAACGCTATATCTAAAAGCTTAACTGCAAAATTAATGCTTGATTGCTATCGCATTAACCCCGAGTTTAGTATCGCTGGTATTGGCCGTAAACATGACTTACACGTTAATAAAACAATTCGTAAAGATAAAACATTTTGGTTTGATGGCACAAGCCAAGCACAATTAGATTATTTAGCATTAATGGCACAGATGAGAGTCGTGCTTAACCGAAATTTCTTTTTAGGCTTATTTGATTACGAATGCCATTATGCAAAATATCAACAAGGTGACTTTTATAAGAAACATTATGATGCCTTTAAGGGCCGCTCTAATCGCGTTTTTACCACCGTGCTTTATTTAAATACTCCAGATTCTGGTGGTGAGTTAATAATATACAAACCTAAGAGTAAACAAGTCGAAGTGTGCATTAAGCCACAGGCTGGCACACTTGTTATGTTTGAAAGCGAGCGCTTTATGCATGAAGTGTTACCTGCAGGTAATGAGCGCTATTCCATAGCCGGATGGTTCAGGATGAATGCCTCGATTAGCGGCGTGATTGATCCGCCGCGCTAGGAATATACCCAAGCCACCTCAAGGTCCGAGCGTCGTTGGAATTAAAAGCGATTTAGGCAAGGCATTGATTGCAAGTAATAGTGGTTCTATTGTTAAAATCAATAACGCAGTATAAACCGCTTTTAAACCAACCCTTTGGGCGTTTCACAGAGACTTACTCTCATCGTTGTTACTTCTTAAAAGGGACTGCCATTATTGCAAAGTAACGCCTTGATATTAAGCCCCTGTGAAACGCTGAATTCTGCATCTTGAGGTGGTTTGGGTATAAAGCTTACAAATTCAGTGGCAAGGACGCCACTAAGCCAACAAATACGACTAAACCTACGTAGTGGTTATTTAAAAATGCTTTGAAGCATCGCTCTCTATCACGAGAATGAATTAATATTTGCTGATAAACCAAGAACCCTGATGCAACCAGCATACTAAGCCAATATGGTGTATCAAGTTGTTCACTCCAACCGATGTAACAAAGTAAAGCTATAAAACTGCAATTAAGACACAAGATGATTGCTCTATCTGCTTGACCAAACAAAATTGCCGTCGACTTTACCCCAATTTTTAAATCGTCGTCTCTATCAACCATGGCATACATCGTATCGTAAGCCACCGTCCAAATGACATTAGCCATAAACAACAACCAAGCAGTTGCAGGCACATGACCGCTTGCAGCCATATATGCCATTGGAATAGCCCAACTAAACGCAGCACCTAATACCACCTGTGGTAAATTAGTAAAACGCTTCATAAACGGGTAACTAAAAGCTAAAAACAGCGCACCGACAGATAGCACGATGGTTTGCCAGCTGAGTAATAACACAAGTCCAAATGCAATTAATATCAAAAATACAAATAAGCTAAGTGCTTCTCCACTAGTAATTAGTCCTGCAGCCAAAGGGCGCTGTGCAGTACGTTTGACAGAGCCATCAATTTTACGATCGGCATAATCATTGATCACACACCCTGCACTGCGCATAACAAACACACCCAAGCTAAACACTATAAAGTTTAATAAGCTTGGTATACCATCACTGGCAAGCCATAAAGCCCAGTAGGTTGGCCACAACAACAAAAGCGTGCCAATTGGCTTATCGGTGCGCATTAATTGTTTGTAGTGTGGAATGTTTGCAGTTTTTAATGCAGCTAATGTCATTGGTATATAAATGCCTTAGGTAAAAAGATCTCTGAAACTAAAAAGCGGCTTTGAGCCAGTGAGAATACACTACGACGCCCCCACAATGGCCTTAACTGATCCTGTGGTTGTTCCATAAGCTGCTGCACAGGGTGATGCTCATCAAAACGGGCAATCTCTATTGCTGTTCGTTTTAAATCAGGGTGTTGAAAAATCACATCACCTAATGGCTTATTGCCAAGTTCAAGTAATTGTTGTTGTTGCATACTTTGAGAAACAGGTAACCAACTTTGTGCATAAACCATGGGGTGACCATTACACCACAGTAACACTTCACGGTTTATGCCTTGCGTTAATTGACAGCTAAGTAGTTGCTGTTGGTGCTTGCTTAAAGCGAATTGTTTTTCACTCAATACCTGAACTGAAAAATCACGACCATGGCTCTTAAGTTTAGCCGTCAGAGAGTTTGGCTCAAGCAGCCAGTTTTGCTCTTGCGGTGAAAGTGAGGTAACTGTATTACCACGTTGCCAATTAGCTGTTAAGGAGAGAGGAAATGTAATCACAATAGCTCTATTTAATAAAAACCGAGTAAATGATAACACTGCCTAGGCTATGGAAAAAGTAATTGAAGATATTCAATAACAAATAGCTGATTCAGCCTGTATATTAATCAGTATTACGTATAAACTATTAACATGAAATATGAATCACCCTACTTACCTATGAAAAAAGCGCTTTACTCAGGCATCTTAATAGTTGCATTGTCATTTAGTTTATTAGCAAGCTTTAACAGTCGTGCAGAGTCTACCGTGGGCTACTTTGGTTTTGAGCCTGACATCATCGCCAATTACATCGCGCAAAACAACAAAAAGTTAGGGTATGTCCGCGTAACTGTCGATTTAATGCTAACAGACATGGCAAATATTGCAGTTGTTGAACACCATACGCCACTGCTACGCGATGCGCTGGTAGAAATTTTATCGAAAGAGCCTGAAGAAAATATAAAGTCACTCACAGGACGTGAAGAAATTCGTAAACGCTGTGCTGAGCGATTAAAAACCCTGCTAAAACAAGAAACAGGGCAAGAAATCATTCGTGAAGTATTATTTACTAAATACCTTTATCACTAGCGTTAAAAAACTGTGCGGTATAAGCGTAAGCCATGCCGCTAAGTAAACCACCTAAATGCGCCCAATTAGCCATATTAACAGGTAGCATATTACCAAACCCTAAAATAACCCAAATAAGCATAAAACCAATGACCGCATTACTCACCAAAGCAGGCTGCTGTGGATTGAGCGTTCTGTAAATCCAACAGTAACCCAGCAAACCATAAACTACGCCACTCAAACCACCAAAGTTAGGGCCTACCATTAAATACTCAGCCCAATTACTAAATAAAGCGGTTACTAAAAACAATCCTATTAACGTGCTTTTGCCTGCAAGCTTTTCAATACCATCGCCCAGTGAGATCCACCAGATAATATTAAAAATTAAATGAATCGCACTAAAGTGCACTATCGCAGGCGTCAACCAAGTTAAAGGTTGATTAGGGTTAAATTGTAAAACACCATAAATTGACTCAAAACCACCGAGTAAGAAGGCGATATAAATTCCTACACATAATAAGGTAACCGTTTGGTTGAGCCAGCTGAGTGCTTTAAAACGTTCTTTTAAATTTAATGACTGGCCTTGGTAGCTCAGAGGAGATTGCGTGTTACCAACTTGCCACGATGCGTCTTGATAACGTGCATGGTTAGGGTTTTCAACAAACTCTCGCCATAAAGGTTGGGCTTGATGAAAGTGCTCAGGGGCAATACAAATAATCACATTTTGGCCATCACTTGAGTGTAATTCACCACTAAGCCCTTGGCTTTTTATATAGTCGATAAAACCTTGCGCCGCACGAGGATTATTAATACTGCCAAGCTCTATCATTTCTCAACTAACTCCGGTAACTGTACTTCCCACTGTGTAAAACCGCCATCCATACTATACACGTCTTCAAACCCTTGCTCTGATAAGTAATTAGCAGCACCTTGCGAGCTCATACCATGATAGCAAACAATAATGATTGGCTGATCAAACTCTTTGTTCATCATAAATTCGCCAATATTAGTATTTGATAAATGCTCAGAGCCGGGAATATGGCCTGCTTGATATGAGTTAGGATCACGAATATCTGCAATCACCACATCTTCTTTATTAAGTAGTTCTTGAGTTTGGGCGATTGAAATATGTTTAAATGCCATTGCTGCCTCTTAAAAATTGAATAAATCAATAAAAAAAGGCGGCTTTAATCGCCACCTTTATTTAAACTAACTAAAATGAGATTAAATTAATCCCAATTAAGGATAACTTTACCTGATTGGCCTGAAATCATCATATCAAAGCCAGCTTGGAAGTCATCAACTGAATACTGATGAGTAATGATTGGGTTTAGGTCTAAGCCTGATTGAATAAGGCTGGCCATTTTATACCAGGTCTCAAACATTTCACGGCCGTAAATACCTTTTATTACTAAGCCTTTGAAAATAACTTGGTTCCAATCAACCGCCATATCTGACGGTGGAATACCGAGCATGGCAATTTTACCGCCATGATTCATGTTATTTAGCATAGCGTTAAATGCCGATGGCACACCTGACATTTCAAGACCAATATCAAACCCTTCGGTCATACCAAGGTCAGTCATTACATCTTCTAGCTTTTCGCTTGCAACATTAACTGCACGCGTTGCGCCCATTTTACGGGCTAAGTCTAAGCGGTACTCATTTACATCGGTGATTACTACGTGGCGAGCACCTACGTGCTTAGCAACAGCAGCCGCCATGATACCAATTGGACCGGCACCAGTTATAAGTACGTCTTCACCCACTAAATCAAACGACAGCGCCGTGTGAACAGCATTGCCAAACGGATCGAAAATTGATGCCAGTTCGTCGCTTATGTTATCGGGAATTTTAAACGCATTGAATGCAGGGATCACTAAGTACTCAGCAAATGAGCCCTCTCTGTTCACACCAACACCGGTTGTGTTACGGCATAAGTGTACGCGCCCGGCACGACAGTTACGACAATGACCACAAGTAATATGGCCTTCACCTGAAACCCGATCACCTACGCTAAAACCACGTACTTCTTGGCCCATATCGACCACTTCACCAACATATTCATGACCCACAACCATAGGCGTAGGAATCGTGTTTTGTGCCCACTCATCCCATTTATAAATATGTACGTCGGTACCACAAATGGCCGTTTTACGTATTTTGATTAATAAATCGTTATGGCCTACTTCAGGCTTTGGTGCATCTGTCATCCAAATGCCCGGTTCTGCCTTTAATTTTGATAATGCTTTCATGATCACACACTCAACAAAAACCGCGGACATGCCGCGGTTTAATAATTAATTAAATAACACCCATTTCTTTACCAATGCGGGTAAAGGCTGAAATTGCTGTATCTAGCTGTTCAATGCTGTGTGCAGCTGAGATTTGCGTACGAATACGAGCCTGACCTTTTGGCACAACAGGGAATGAGAAACCAGTTACGTAAATCCCCTCAGCAAGGAGTTTATCAGCCATAGCTGATGCCACTTTTGCGTCCCCAAGCATAACAGGGATAATCGCGTGGTCTTTACCTGCGCAGGTAAAGCCTACCGCTTCCATTTGCTCGCGGAAGTACTTAGCATTTGACCACAATTTAGCACGTAGCTCACTGCCATCAGCTAGCATTTCAAGCACTTTAATTGAGGCAGTCACAATTGATGGAGCAAGTGAGTTTGAGAATAAATAAGGGCGCGAGCGTTGACGTAACCATTCAACAATTTCTTTTTTACCCGAAGTGTAACCACCTGATGCTCCACCAAGGGCTTTACC
Organism: Pseudoalteromonas mucoides; assembly: GCF_049257175.1. Classification (NCBI taxonomy): domain Bacteria; kingdom Pseudomonadati; phylum Pseudomonadota; class Gammaproteobacteria; order Alteromonadales; family Pseudoalteromonadaceae; genus Pseudoalteromonas; species Pseudoalteromonas mucoides. The sequence goes on along the minus strand of NZ_JBMMUC010000005.1, from coordinate 21,767 downwards.
TAAAGTACCTGTAATAATATCAACACGATCTAACACGCCGCAGTATTCTGGTGTGCCCTTACCGTTTTCACCAACAAAGCCCACAGCATGAGAGTCATCAACCATCACTAATGCGTCATATTTATCAGCTAAGTCACACACAGCTTCTAAATTACAAATAACGCCATCCATTGAGAACACGCCATCTGTCGCGATAAGCTTAGTTTTAGCACCCGCTTCATCTGCTGCAATTAATTGCTTTTCAAGGTCGGCCATATCGTTATTAGCATAACGGAAACGTTTTGCTTTACATAAACGTACACCATCAATGATTGAAGCATGATTTAAAGAGTCTGAGATGATAGCGTCTTCTGGGCCTAAGATGGTTTCGAATAAGCCAGCATTCGCATCAAAACATGATGAATATAAAATCGTGTCTTGCGTTTCTAAAAACTCACTGATTTTTTGTTCCAGCGTTTTGTGGATATCTTGAGTTCCACAGATAAAACGTACTGACGCAACACCAAAACCATGCTCATCAAGACCATGTTGTGCGGCAGCAATTAGCTCAGGGCTGTTAGCTAAGCCTAAGTAGTTATTAGCACAAAAGTTAATAACTTTATCACCAGAGGCAACTTGAATTTGTGCTTGTTGTTGCGAGGTGATCACTCGCTCACTTTTATATAGACCTTCGGCTTTTACTTCATCAATTTGCTGCTGAAGTTGGCTAAAAAATGCAGATGCTCTCATCTGAAATCTCCAAATAATTGAACGGGTAATCAAGCGTAAATTTAATCGCTGATCACGAATTATGGCTATTGTAAAAGTTTAGCCAACTAAATGCACTGTTTGTAGTTCATCGTAAAAATTGAGACTGACAACTTAAGCTGCCAGTTTATATTTAGCTACAACAGTAATGCAGGTAAATCAGCTAAAGAGTCACAGGTATGATCTGCCGCTGCTATAGCGCTGGCATCAAATGCTTGGCCTGAGCGCACAAGTACTTTAGTTGCAATATTCGCATTACTTGCCGCTTGCATATCACTGAGCTTATCACCCACCATAATACTTCGCGTAGCATCAATATGATGCTCATCAATACCCTGAAGTAACATCCCAGGTGCAGGCTTGCGACACTGACATTCTTTTAGATATTCAGGAAGTGCTTTTTTTGGGTGGTGAGGGCAAAAATAAATCCCATTGACAGTGATATTATGCTCTGCAAATTGCGCTACAACCCAGTTGCTTAGCGCATGAAAATCAGCCTCAGTATAATAACCTCGCCCTATTCCTGATTGATTCGTCACAATAATTAATTTATAGCCTGCATCGACAAACGCCTTACAGGCAGAAAATACGCCGTCAACAAATTCAAACTTCTCAGGTTCATACACATAACCATGATCAACATTAACAACACCATCACGGTCTAAAAAAAGCGCTTTATTTAACATTAGCAAACCTTAGTTGCGAGCAATTGCTCTTTTTTAACGACTAGATCAAACATCAATGTTACGTCTTCAACGGTTATCTGGGCCATTAAATCACTCCCCTTAACCCGTGTCCCCCAAGCCACTTGCTCAGCAGTTTTGCCTGTTTGCTGTAATAAATTTTGGTGATAAACTTCAACCACATAATTTTGGTACAAATATGGTCCCGTTCGTTTTGGATTAGAGTGGGCATACAAACCAATAACAGGCGTACCAACTGTAACCGCCATATGAGCGGGCCCGGTATCAGGCGCGATCACTAATGCAGCACGCTTAAGCACACACAGTAATTGTTTGAGCTTGGTTTTACCGACTAAATTCAATATAGGTGCGTTAGCGTAGCTAATAATTTGCTCACTCAGCTCAATTTCAAGTTCTGTTGGGCCACCGCTGATCACGACTTCAAACCCTTGACTATGAGCATGATCTGCAAGAGCTGCATATCGCTCAGGTAACCAATTACGCTCTTTTTTACTCGCAGCTGGTGATATCACAAAAATTGGACTCGCAAGACGCTCAGCCCCGAGTAACTCATCAGCGACGGTTTGATCTTGCTCTGTCACTGGCATAGTCCAGCTAGGTTGGTAGTCAGGTACACCTATTGCTTGTGCAAACCCTTTAAATCCCTCTAGCACATGTGCTTGTGGTTCTGCTTCTATACGTTTGTTTATAAATAAGCTATGGAGCTCTTTAGCACGCGCCCAGTCAAACCCAACTTTAACCTTTGCCGGAATACAGCGTGCGACGAGGTTTGCACGTAAAGCGACTTGCATGTGTAAAAGCACATCAAACTTGCGGCCTTTAAATTGCTGCTTTAACTGCTCAAATGCTTGCTTGCCCTGTTTTTTATCAAACACAACAAGCTCTACGCCTGGTAAATCAGCCAACAGCATGGCTTCTATTTTACCCATCACCCAGGTAATTTTAGCATTAGGGTGTGCTTTTTGAATTGCTTGGACCGCAGAAACCGCATGGCATACATCACCAATTGCTGAAAGTCGTAAAATACAGATATCTGAATAGTTTGCAGTCTGGCTCACAGGCATTGTCCACTTTATTATTAACTAGAGCTTGATCTTAAATTAACCACTCACTATTGCAAGTACTTATGCTTGGCATTAAAACGCGTTAAGATACCGTTATTGCCTGCTACAAAGTATATTTGCCATGTTTAATCAACAAATAATCAACCAACACATTATTCTGAGCCACCCAGCGTACAGCGCTCAAATTAGCCTAAATTGGTTTGATGCAGAATATTGGCAACAGCAAGAAAAAATAGTCGGCAGTAAAAAAGGCCGAGCTACCGCATGGTTTTTTTGTCATAACGAATTAACAGCCGTGCTAAGACACTATTGGCGCGGCGGTTTAGTAGGTAAAGTTTTAAACGATCAATACTTGTACCTTGGCCTTGAAAAGACCCGTGTTTATCAAGAGTTTGCTTTGATGATGAAGCTTTGTGAAATGGGCCTCAACGTACCAAAACCCATTACTGCAAAAATTACTCAGCACGGTTTAATCTACCGCGGCGATATTATCACTCAAGCAATAGAGGGTGCACAAAGCTTACTAGATGTATTAAAAAAGCGTGCTTTAACAGCTGATGAGTTAACAATGATTGGCAACACCATCGCACAGTTCCATAACTTAGGTGTTTATCATGCAGATTTAAACATTAATAACATCTTATTCGACAATACGGGCGCTGTGTATATTATTGATTTCGATAGAGGTGAGATAAAACCTGTTCAAAAGCAGTGGCAGCAAGCTAATATATCGCGTTTACTACGCTCGTTTGAAAAAGAGTATGGCCGTAATCAGGTAATGCATTGGCAACAAAGCGACTGGCAGCAATTAAGTACTGCGTACCAGTCATCCCTTAAGCCTAAGATTTAATTTTACTGATTACTTTAGAGGTTGAGCAGCCGTCTAAAAACTCCAGCACTTCGACCTTACCACCATGGCGTAATACATGTTCAGCACCCGCGATTTGCTCTACGGTGTAATCCCCGCCTTTAACCAAAATATCAGGGCTGATCTTTTCGATTAATTTTGCAGGCGTGTCATCTTCATCAATGCTGCCAAACGGAATGACCCAATCAACGGATGCTAATGCACTCAGTACCATAGCACGCTCATCAAGCGGGTTAATAGGCCTTTGTGGGCCTTTCAAACGCGCAATTGACTCGTCATTATTTAAACCAACCACTAAACGATCGCCTCGAGCTTTTGCTTGCGCTAAATAGCGGACATGGCCTGCATGTAAAATATCAAAACAGCCATTGGTAAACACTATTGTTTCACCATTTTGTTTTGCAAACTCTATATGCTGTAATACATCATCAAATGGTGTTTGGTAATGCTCACCATTTTTTTGTAAGTATTGGCCAAGCTTACGACTTAACTCTTCAGGAGAGACTGTTGCCGCGCCAAGCTTACTAACAGCAATGCCTGCTGCAAGATTAGCAACTTCAACAGCATCTTTTGGCTGCATACCCGCCCCTAGCATTACCGCAAGCGTTGCGATAACAGTATCACCTGCGCCGGTCACATCACTGACTTCAAGCTGTTGCGCCGAATAATCGTACTTTTCATTGGCGCTTATCAGTGACATACCTTGCTCTGAACGAGTAAGGAGCATAGCTGCTACACCGGCATCTTTTATGAGCTGACGTGCACTGTTAGTTAAGCTTTGCTCTGAATCTGTTTGGCCACCAGCGAGCTTAAACTCATTTAAGTTTGGTGTAATATAGTCAGCACCACGGTACTGATTTAAATCTGATGATTTAGGGTCAATAAGAACCGTTTTACCAGCCGCTTTAGCCACTTGAATCATTTTTTGAATTAAGCTCAGCGAGCCTTTATCGTAATCTGAAAAAAGCACAAAATCATACTGTTCTAAAACAAGTTCTAAGCGATTTAATAGCAATTGACTGTGCTGCTCGGTAAACTTTTCTTCTAAATCTAAGCGAACAACTTGTTGATGACGGCTAATAACACGCATTTTAGAAATAGTGGGTAAATCACACACACTGACTAGCTGCGAATCAATACGTTCGTCATTTAAAATGCTTTCAAGGATTTGACCACTTTCATCCTCGCCAATTAAACCAAGCAAACCGACTTTACCGTCTAGCCGAGCTATATTTTTTGCCACATTTGCAGCGCCGCCAGCTTTGTCTTCAAATTTACTCACTTTAACAATAGGTACTGGTGCTTCTGGCGAAATACGACCTGAATCGCCATGCCAATAGCGGTCAAGCATAACATCGCCAACAACCAGTACTTTAGCGCTTGTAAGATTTTTCAGTAACCCTAAATCCATTACTCTTGCCCCGCAACAACCATATCAATCGCTTCACATAACCAGTGACCGATAAACATATGTGCTTCTTGAATACGTGCTGTTTCATCATCTTTTATAATAATTGGCAATTTTGCGATATCTTTAACTTTGCCACCATCACGACCTGTCAATGCAACAGTATAAGCACCTATTTCATTTGCTGCTGCCAATGCCAAATTAATATTAGCGCTGGTACCTGACGTTGTTAAACCAATGACTAAATCTTCAGGCTTGCACAGTGCTTGTACTTGGCGTTCAAACACGGTATCAAAATGATAGTCGTTGCTGTGAGCTGTTAATATTGAAGTATCCGTTGTAAGTGCAATAGATGCTAACGGGCCGCGCTCCAATTTATAACGCACCACAAATTCTGCGGCTAAATGCTGTGCATCAGCGGCACTACCACCATTACCAAACCAGACTACTTTGCCGCCCGCTTGTAACACGCTGTGGCATACTTCAAGTAACTGCATTACTTGTGGGTGATACGTTTCCATCGTCTCAAACAAGGCTTGATGACGGGTTAAGCTTTCAAGATAGCTATCTGCAACTGAGTCAGTGTTAGACATAATTATTTCTCTCAAATTTATTGCGGTATTTTAATTACTTAAAAACAATTAAGACTATTAATTACCAAAAAAGTGCCACCGATAACCATGTATAGTCATCACCGAATACATCTTCGCCATACGTTAGCGTAGTTTCAATATTATAGTCTTGCCATTGTCGGTTATTGCTAAGTTGTAGTTCAATGGCTTTATCATAATCCGCCGTTGTTTGGCCAAACTCATTTAAATAATTACTTTCATTTTCTATGCTGGTTAACTTTGCACGCCAAAGAGAATTGTAATTATCATTATACACAAGCTCAAGTGAGTGAACTTGTGTCGGAGGTGCATCAGCGTAAACCGAAGAACTGCCCGCATGTTGTTCTAGGTAGCGTTGGTCTGCTGCAAAATGCCCTGTGCTAAACCCATCTTTAGTATTCCCATAAACTGGATACACTTGATTCACATACCAAAGACTATGCATATTAGTGTATTCGTACCTAAATGATAATTCTTTGGTGAGTTGAGGTAAAAATAAACCAACATTCGTTACGGTATTACCAAACTGGTAATTTTTATGGTTTTTAGTATCTTCACCACCATATTCAAAGTAAAACTCTGTTGGCATGCCCCAGTCAAAATTAATACTACTGGTAAGGGTGACATACTGATCACCTAGCTCATTATCTCGCCCTCCCTCGACCAAACCTGCATTATCATTGCCTGCTGGATCAAAAAAGGCTTTAACTACGTCACTAAAATCAACTTCCCTTGGACCGCCGCCAAATTGCATCATGCGGTTTAAACCTATTTTCCAACCACTTACAGGTTCAATACTAATATGTGTACCAGCGAGTTTTGGCGTTCCATCATGTAGTTCACCTTGATATAAAATACCTTTTTCTACATGCTCAAGCTCAGAGTAATAAAGCTCAAAATCAAAGTTCCACCAATTATGCGCTGGTGCCACCATACCTAATGAAATTGATGGCGAAGTACGGGCATTAGTTGAGATTATTTGCGCTGACTGCTTAAATGGTGAAAACCAATGTTCTTTATAGCCAATATTTAGCTGTAAGTCGTCACCAGCAAAACTAATAAAACTATTATAGTTGGTAAATTTGTTCTGTTTGGCGCGGTAATCGGCGCCAACTTGCATTAGCATGTAATCATTAGGTCGCCAAATACCTTCAAAAAATACTTGCCCCCATTCATCAGAGCTAACTCCACGTTGATTGGCAAGTTTTACTGTTTTATCACCATCCACTGTGAGTTTCACACCGACACGAGTGATATTATCAGTGCCTTGATAAGGCTTTATTTTAGCACGAATTGCACTTACTAAAGCCGGCTGTGTAGCTTGTAGTTTATTTAACGCAGCCTCAACTTCTGTAAGGCGATATGGCTTAACCATCGGCGTGCCCGATGTTAATGCAAATAAGGTATCAAGTTGGTGATCAAGCTGCGCATCCATGCCAATTGGTAAATAAGCAGTGGGGCTAGCAATAGCTGGAAAAGCACCTGCTAAAAAACTGGCTACTACTGCAGCTTTGATAAATTTGAATTCCATAACATCACACATTTTCTAATAAGTGGCCAAATATTACCAAATTAGGGCAAACTAAACACTCAAAACTCTCTCAAATAACGCTTTTTAACAATTTCATATTTAGCTTATTAGGTATCCACGTTATTATTACCTTTTATTATTTGAGGCTTAAAAATGGCACGCTTTTGTTATTCGCTTATTCTTTATCTATTAAGCCCACTAATTATTTTTTATCTATATGCAATAAGAGGTAAAAAAAATCAGGCATATCGCCATCAATTTACAGAGCGCTTTGGGTTTGTAAAAACTAACAAGGCTTGCCCTTTACTTATTCACTGCGCCTCAGTGGGTGAGGTACTTGCTGCAACCCCTTTAATAAAGCAACTACAATCACATTCCCCTGAGTTAGCAATTATTATCACCTGTAATACGCCTACGGGTCGTGAGCAAATAAAAAATAACTTTAAAGACTCCGTGCAAGCACTTTACTTGCCACTTGACTTTCCATTGGCAACAGCCCGTTTTTTAAAGAATATACAACCACAAGCGCTGTGTATTTTAGAAACTGAACTTTGGCCAAACTTAATGGCACAGTGCCGAAATAAAGATATTCCAGTACTAGTATTAAACGCGCGTTTATCGGCAAAATCACAGCAAGGTTATAATAAAATAAAGCCACTAACCAGAGTAATAATGAGCTCAATAACACGCCTTGCAAGTCATAACCAAAAAGATGCACAGCGCTTTAATGAACTGGGCTTAACGCCTGATCAAGTAGTCGTAACTGGCTCAATTAAATTTGATATTCAACCAAACACAGAGCAACTTGAAAAAGTGTCTGAATTAAAATCACTCTATAATCAACAACGCTTTATCTGGGTTGCAGGCTCGACCCACCCGATTGAGCATGAGCTAATTTTACAAGTTCACTCACATTTACTAACGCAGTTCCCTGATGCATTATTGGTTATTGCTCCACGCCATCCAGAACAATTTAATAAAGTTGCCGACCTATTAACTGACTCCTCTCTTACATTTAGCCGCAGGAGCGAGGGGAATTATGCTAATGAGCAAGTATTATTAGCGGATACCTTAGGTGAATTGCAGTGCCTCTACGGGATGGCTAATGTAAGTTATATTGGAGGCAGTTTAATTGAACGTGGTGGTCATAACCCGCTTGAAGCAGCTGCATTTTCTGTTGGAGCAATAGCCGGCCCACATACTTATAATTTTAACCATGTTTACCCAGAGTTAATAGCACTTGGCGGCTGCATACAAGTTAAAACTAGCGACGAACTCTATAAACAACTTTGCTTATATGCAAACGAACCTCAATTATGTGAAGCACTCGGTATACAGGCCAATAAATGCCTAATGAGTAACCAAGGCGCTATTGCAAATACACTCACCATAATTAATCAGTATATTAAATCATGAACAATCAAACCATCACGTTAGCAGAACTACAAACTCGTCAGTGGGTCTCAAATGTTATCGTCAAATACAACTTCTGCCCGTTCGCTCGTAAAGAAGTCGAGAATAACTGTATTCATTATTTTACCAGCCAAAGTGTCAGCATCGATGATGCAGTGATGGAAATGCTTGAACAGTGCAATCAACTTAATTCCTTAGCTGAACGTGAAACAACACTTATCATGTTTGAACAAGGCTTTAGTAATTTTGAAGAGTTTTTAGATTTAGTAGATTTAGCCAATGCTTTATTAGTCGCACAAGGGTTTGAAGGTAAATACCAAATAGCGAACTTTCATCCTGATTATGTATTCGCTGATAGTGATGAAAGCGATGCTGCTAATTATACTAATCGCGCCCCTTTCCCCACCTTGCATTTAATACGTGAAGCAAGTATGAGCGCGGCTTTAGATGAATACAATGAGCCAGAATCTATTCCTGAACACAATATCAATTTAGCGCGCCGTAAAGGCATCGATTTTTGGCAAGCCTTATTGGCCAATTGCAAAAAGCCGAAAGTATAAACTTTCGGCTTTCTTCGTTATCAACCTATTAGTTACTTTTTGACCCACTCACCATTAACTTCAACGAAGTGCCCTGCTTGGGTTTTTTCAATCGTTTTCGCTGCTGCCAATGCTTCTACTTGAGCAAGTGATAAGTTGTTCTTTTTCGCAAGTTTTAAATACTGTGCTTTACGCTTAGCGTTAATTTCATCAACAACCGCTTTCGCCTCTGCATTTTGTACAACCAAACCTAAATAACCTGAGCTATCTTCACCAACAAGCCCTTGATTTTTTGCATTATCTAACGTTATTGCCCAAGCAGAAAATGACAAGAAAACGGCACTTAAAAGTGTAATCACATTTAACTTTTTATTTTTTAATAAACGCATAATTGCTCCTTAGAATAATTCACTATCATCGCCAAATAGATCATCTAGCTCTTTATCAACTTTCACACGAATTTCATGATCAACCTTAACATTTAAGTTAATGGTGATAGGTTCTTTCGCCGCCACTTCAACACGGTGCGTACATGCACTAAGTAAACCCAGCGCCGTAAGTATTACCAGCCATTTAGTCATTTTTAGTTCCTTTTGTTGAATATTCTTGTTCAACCTTTTGAGTAATCTCATCACTTAAACGTAGTGCTCTTAAGAGTGTAAATACATTTTCTTCATGGTTGTAATTAAAATTAACCTGCTGTGCCTGCGCTTCATTGTACCCTTTTAAGTTTACACCTAAATAAAGCCAACCATCAGGATTTAAATCAACACTGCTTTTTAAGCCTTGAATGTCTAAGTCTTCCAATAAGCTTAAAATTGGGCTCAACTCCTGTTGTTGTGCTTTAACTGCATCAAAAGCCGCATTATCAGTAATAATTAGTTTACCTGTTCCTTGGTTTGATAACTCACCCGACTTTACCGAAACACCTTGTTTATCAAAGTAAACAGGCAACCGCCCATTCACTCGACCCGTTAATGTAATACCTGATTTATCATCTAAGGTAATTAATTTACTAGCATCAATATTTTCAAATGTCACCAGAGACTGCTGAGCCTCGTTAGTCACTTTATAGCTATCTAAAGCGAAACGACCACCCAGTACATCACCGGTTAACTGGTAAGCGCGTGCAACAGAGTTATCAACACTTAAATTGCCTGTCATGTTACTCACAACAGCACCCGCACGTAACTCATTGAGTTCAAATGTAGTGGGAGCCACATTAAGCTGACCTGAATTATAATTTCCCGTTAGCCGGCTGCTAAATTGCTTCGCTAAATAATCGTTATATAAGCCACTTAGCTGCTCTACTTGTAATGTAAATTCAGCCTGCTGTAAATTAACATCTCCACGAACAACACCATTAAAGCTACCGTCGGTCAGCGTTGCTAATGGCTCAAACTGCTGTAAAACAGGGTTAAGTTTAGTCGCGGCTTGCTCTGCAATTGTTATCTCAAATGGATGCTCCACAGCAGATATATGATGACTGGCGACTAATTCAACACCATCAATAAAAACGTGATGTGAGGCTTGCAATGCCCGACTTTGCAGTCCTTTTGAGCTTATACGAATATTACTCAGGTTTAAAAAATCACTGTTAAATTGAGCAAGTTTAGTTTCACTGTTTAAATCGACAAACAATTCGCCAACAGCCAAACTTGATGATGCTGATAAATGGTTATTAACATCAAGCAATTGATATTGCTCATAAGCCACTGAGCTTAATTGGCTATTTAAACTAGCTTTTATATTTTGTTTATCATCAAGTTCAGTCGTGAACTGTGCTTTATAATCCTTTGCTGTTAATTTATCAAACTTAAGCTCAGCAAAAGCAAGCTCACTGGTTATATCCACATTCTGTTGAAGTTGTAAAACATTCGCTATTTTAAATTGACCCGTGCTTGCTATCTTTTTAGCTGATGCGGGCAAAAAATTAGGGAGTTCATCGATGCGTAATTGGTACTCGCCATTTATAGCCAAGTTATTCAAAGCTGCATTTACTTCTACCTGTTCAATATCCTCACTGATAAATAACAACTTGATATCGCCTTTGGCTTGCTCTAATGGCTGCTGAAGATTAATTGCTAGGTTTGTCAGGCTGAGCTTCGCGTCACTATTTTTAGCGTTTAATAACATTGACGGCATAACAAGTTGTTCATTTTCAAACTTAATTGTATCACTTATCATGATTTGCCACTTTAAAGGCAGCTGCTTAACTATAAATTCACGCTGTGATTGATTGTTTATTAGCGCCAAACAAGTACTATCAAACGCTACCCAACTCGTTAATTGCTGCGTATCTAACGACACTTTATTATCATTTAAATGGTAGTGAGTATTTACATCACCAAAAGCATTTAGCATCACAGGGCATTGACTAAACGCTTGAGTAAACTCAGCATCTATATCTGACTTTATATCAACGGTCAATCCGTCAAAGGTGAATGCATGCACACTGTTTAATGTAAGCGCGGGTATCGGCTTTATCTTTGTAAGTAATCCATCAGCTAGATTAAAACGACCAGCAACTTTATGATTGTTAACTGCGATCTCAGCTGTAACATCACCTGAAACCACAAATGTATTTAGCCTTTCCTCATCAATGCTAACCGTCAGTTCATCATGAAGTTGTGGATGGGTAATTAACAGCCTTTTGATCTCAATTTTCGGCCGTTCTTTAGGTAAATTAAGTGCCAGTTTTTTGAAGGGTTCATTACTTGATGGATCACTCTCGCTATTATTTAAGCGAAGGTTAGCGCGACCAACGGTTATTTTTTTTGTGTCAGCCACAATGCCACCAAGCTCAATTTGATGACCTTGATAAGTCAGACATAATCGGTTTACGCTTAAGCTAACATTTGAATTGAGTGACCAATCTAAACAATGTAATTCAACGCCAGATTGGCTCAAAGACGGGGCTATAGCCCATTGCGTAATAGGCATACGAAATACATAACCAAGCGTTAAAACACTCAGTAATAAAAACACGATTCCCCATGCGATACGTTTGAACATACTATCCTTAATTTAAACCTTGAACCTTGAACCTTGAACCTTGAACCTTGAACAGTGTAGACAAAAAAGGCTGCACAATGCAGCCTTTTATTTTACAACTAGATTCTGAATCTAGTGTGTATAAATGTAGCTTAACCTACATTTTTACGCGCATTTCTAAACATACGCATCCATGGGCTATCCTCTTTCCACTCATCTGGGTGCCAAGAGTTAGCAACTGCACGGAATACACGTTCAGGGTGTGGCATCATAACTGTTGCACGACCATCTGCTGATGTAATACCGGTAATACCTTCAGGCGAACCATTCGGGTTATTAGGGTATTGCGTTGTTGGGTTACCGTGGTTATCTACAAACTTAACCGCAACAGTGCCTGAATCAACGGCTGCTTTAACAGCTGCATCATTGGCAAACTCTGCATGGCCTTCACCGTGAGAAACCGCGATTGGCATACGAGAACCTGCCATGCCTTTGAAGAATACAGATGGACTCTCTTGTACTTCTACTAAGCTAAAGCGTGCTTCAAAGCGCTCTGATTTATTGGTCACAAAACGTGGCCAATGCTCAGTGCCAGGGATCAACTCTTTTAATGTTGATAACATCTGACAACCATTACATACACCTAAACTAAATGAATCTTGACGTTCAAAGAAGCTTTGGAATTGGTCACGCGCCATATCATTAAACAAGATTGACTTAGCCCAACCTTCACCCGCGCCTAATACGTCACCGTAAGAGAAACCACCACATGCTACTAAGCCTTTAAATTCTTCTAGGCTTAAGCGCCCTTCAAGAATATCGCTCATGTGTACATCAACCGCAGCAAAACCGGCACGGTTAAACGCCGCAGCCATTTCTAGGTGCGAGTTAACACCTTGCTCACGCAAGATAGCCATTTTAGGCTTAGCGCCTGTAGCAATATAAGGTGCAGCTACATCTTCGTTTAAGTCAAAGTTAAGTTTAACATTAAGACCAGGGTCTTTCGCATCAAACTTAGCATCAAATTCTTGCTTAGCACAGTCCGGGTTATCACGACGCGCTTGCATTTGATATGTTGTTTCCGCCCAAGTTGTACGAAGCTCAGTGCGTGTATTATTCAGTACAGCATTACCTGCACGGTTAAATACCACAGTATCATCGTTATTAAGTGTACCAATTTCATGGCTAATAGCAGCAATACCGTGCTCAGCAAATACCGCATTCACAGCCTCTAAATCGCTATTAGCAACTTGGATAACAGCACCGAGCTCTTCGTTATAAAGTGCTTCGATATCAGAGCCAGTTAAACCATCAAGGTCAACAGTTACACCCGTGTGACCTGCAAACGCCATTTCAGCTACTGTGGTAAATAAACCACCATCTGAACGGTCATGATAAGCAAGTAGCTTATTATCAGCGACAAGCGCCTGCATTGCATTGTAAAAGCCTTTTAATAACTCAGGGCTGTCAACATCAGGGGTTACATCACCAAGTTGCTTGTAAACTTGCGCTAAGCTTGACGCGCCCATGCGATTTTTACCCGCACCTAAGTCAACTAAGATAAGTGATGTTTCACCTTTGTCAGTACGTAATTGTGGAGTCACAGTTTTACGTACATCATCAACGCGGCCAAACGCAGTGATGATCAAAGATAACGGCGCAGTAACTGATTTCTGCTCGCCATTTTCATCCCACTGAGTTTTCATCGACATTGAGTCTTTACCCACTGGAATAGTTAAGCCTAGCGCAGGACAAAGCTCTTCACCTACTGCTTTAACGGCTTCATAAAGGCCCGCATCTTCACCTGGGTGACCTGCTGCAGCCATCCAGTTTGCAGATAACTTAATATTCTCAAGGCCACCAATATTAGCACACGCAATATTAGTTAATGACTCAGCCACAGCTAAGCGTGCTGATGCGCCATAGTTAAGTAGTGCCGCAGGAGTACGCTCACCAAGCGACATTGCTTCACCGTGGTAAGTATCATAAGTTGCTGCTGTAACGGCACAGTTAGCAACTGGCACCTGCCAAGGGCCAACCATTTGGTCGCGGGCAACAAGGCCTGTTACCGAGCGGTCACCAATGGTGATTAAGAAGGTTTTTTCTGCAATCGTAGGCAAACGTAATAAACGAGTTGCAGCTTCAGCTACGTCAATTTTGCTCGTATCAAGCGCTTCGCTCACAGCTTTTTGCGTATTCGCTTCACGGTGCATTTTAGGCGCTTTACCTAATAACACATCTAGCGGTAAATCAACTGGGCTGTTATCAAAGTGACTATCAGCAACCGTTAAGTGACGCTCTTCTGTCGCTTCACCGATTACAGCGTACTGTGCACGTTCACGCTTACAAATAGCTTCAAAACGGTCAAAGTCTTCTACAGCTACTGCAAGCACATAGCGCTCTTGTGATTCATTACACCAAATTTCGTGTGGTGCCATGCCTGGCTCATCATTTGGAATATCGCGTAGTTGGAACTTACCACCACGGCCACCATCATTAACAAGTTCAGGGAATGCATTTGATAAACCGCCAGCACCCACATCGTGGATAAATGCAATTGGGTTAGCATCACCTAGCTGCCAGCATTTATCGATAACTTCTTGGCAACGACGTTCCATTTCAGGGTTTTCACGTTGTACTGAAGCAAAGTCTAAATCTTCGTTAGATTGACCTGATGCCATTGATGAAGCGGCGCCGCCACCTAAACCAATGTTCATCGCAGGGCCACCTAAAGCGATTAGCTTAGCACCAACTGGGATATCCCCTTTTTGCACATGGTCGGTACGAATATTACCTAAACCACCGGCAAGCATAATTGGCTTGTGGTAACCACGTACTTCAAATCCATTATGGCTGGTTACTTGCTCTTCATAAGTACGGAAATAACCCACTAAGTTTGGACGACCAAACTCGTTATTGAATGCTGCACCACCTAATGGGCCTTCAGTCATGATATCAAGGGCGTTAACAATACGAGCAGGCTTACCAAAATCAGTTTCCCATGGTTGCTCATAACCAGGAATACGTAAGTTAGATACGGTAAAACCAACTAAGCCAGCTTTTGGCTTAGAGCCACGACCTGTAGCACCTTCATCACGAATCTCACCACCAGAACCCGTAGCTGCACCAGAGAATGGTGCAATTGCAGTTGGGTGGTTATGGGTTTCAACCTTCATCAGGATTTCAATATTTTCTTGATGATAAGCGTATTCACCTTCAGCATTGGGGAAGAAGCGGCCTGCTTTTGAACCCGTCATTACTGCTGCGTTATCTTTGTATGCAGACAAAACGTTTTCAGGGTTTTTCTCATAGGTGTTTTTAATCATCTTAAACAATGATTTAGGCTGCTCTATACCATCGATTGTCCAATCAGCATTAAAAATTTTATGACGACAATGCTCTGAGTTTGCTTGTGCAAACATAAACAATTCGATGTCGTTCGGGTTACGCCCTAACTTTTGGAAGTTTTCTACCAAGTAGTCAATTTCATCATCAGCTAATGCAAAGCCTTGCTCAACGTTTGCATTTGCAAGTGCTTCGCGACCACCGCCTAGTATATCAACAGATGACATTTCACTCGGTGCATCAGTGCGAAATAGCTGTGCTGCAGCATCAAGCGAGCTGTGCGTCGCTTCTGTCATACGGTCGTGCAACAATGCCGCAACTTGAGCAACTTGCTCAGCGTTCAAATCACCTTCAACATAGTAAGCAATACCACGCTCTACACGATGAACCTGCGTTAAACCACAGTTATGCGCAATATCCGTTGCTTTTGAAGCCCATGGCGAGATAGTGCCAGGGCGCGGCGTTACTAACACCAAAGTGCCTGCTGGTGTATGTTCTGCGATCGTTGGGCCGTAGGTAAGTAACTTCTCAAGCTTAGTTTGCTCATCACTTGAAAGCTCTGCTGTTAAATCAGCAAAGTGAGCATACTCGGCGTACACGTTGGTGACTGGAAGTTGCGCCTGTTGGCAACGGGCTAAAATTTTCTGAACTCTAAAATCGGAAAGTGCTGGTGCACCACGAAGGATCAACATAGGTATTTTCATCCGGGGTTAGGGATTGAACGATATTTTAGGTGGCTATTATAGTGCAAATAGCGCTTAGATTTAACTCAAAATTACGCTTTTCGTAAAATTATCTTTTCGTGTATCTATGAACATGGATAAACACAATAAAACTAATCGACAAGTGACGCGATGCAAAAGTTTTGATATAAGGGTATTAGAGCATTACAGGGGCGCACTATGATCAAACAAAAGTTAATAACAATCATTACGTTAGTTATGCTTTTGTGTGCCTGTGATATGCAACAGCAGCCATCTCAGTTAAGCCAAATAAAAACACAGAATAAAATAAGGGTTGGTACTTTAGCTGGCGCAAGTAACTATTATCAAGCTGTTCAAGGCGAGCAAGGCTTTGAGTATGAATTAGCGCAAGAGTTTGCCGAACACTTAGGTGTTGAGCTTGAAATGGTGCCGTTTTTTAATTTATCTGACATGTTTTCTCGACTAGATAACGGCGATTTAGATTTAATTGCTTCAGGCCTAACTTACGATAAAACTCGTGCTCAGCGCTATCGGTTTGGACCAACTTATCGCACTATTAGTCAAAAGCTTGTGTATAAGCAAGGTCGAGTCCGCCCAAGAGACTTTGATGACTTAACAGGTAATTTAACCGTTCTATCAAAAAGCAGCCATTCTTTAGCGCTACAACAAATAAAACAAACTCACCCAAATTTAAATTGGCAAGAAACCGAAGACCTTGATGAAGAAGAATTATTACAAGCTGTGATTGATGGTGAGATTGATTATACACTCGCCGATTCGCACACTTTATCGCTATTTCGTCGCTACCATCCAAATTTAAGTATTGGATTTTCAGTTACTCGCAACGATCCAATTGCTTGGCTGATGCGAAAAGATGGAGATGACTCCTTATATGCGCTAATGGTGCCTTTTTTTGGCGATGTAAAACAAAATAACCAACTCTATGTGCTCGAAGAAAAGTACTTTGGTCATGTGCGTCAATTCAACTATGTGAACACCCTTGCTTATATTGAAGCAATAAAAGAAACTTTACCTAAATATCAGCCTTGGTTTGAACAGTATGCTGGTAGTTTGGATTGGCGCTTACTTGCAGCGTTAAGTTACCAAGAGTCGATGTGGAACCCAACAGCAAAATCACCCACAGGCGTACGCGGGATCATGATGCTTACACGCGGTACGGCAAAACAAGTAGGTGTTACTAACCGCCTGGCACCTGAGCAAAACATTAAAGGGGGAGCTGAGTATTTAGAAAAACTGGTTAAACGTATTCCTGAGCGTGTTCCACAGCCTGATAGAACTTGGCTTGCGCTAGCATCTTATAATATTGGTTGGGGTCATGTGAACGATGCGCGCATTATTACTCAACAACAAGGTGCCAGCCCCGATAAATGGGCTGATGTGAAAAAGCGTTTGCCACTGTTAATCAAAAAGCGTTATTACCGAAAAACAAAATATGGTTATTCTCGTGGTGATGTCGCTGTAAAATACGTTGATAACATTCGTCGTTACTATGACGCGCTAGTCTGGCTTGATGAAAATGATGCTATTAGTGAACCAAATAGCGAACCTGAACCGACTAAAGCGAGCAGCGATATGAAACCGGCCTCTGTAACTGAGCAACAGCCCTCTACAGAAGACGACAAGGTTAAAGCAACTGACAAAACAGACAGCCAAAAGCAAACAAACCAGTAATAACACTAGGGCGTGTTGACCTTTCGTTATTGATTTTGCAGCAGTATGTTTGGTATTTAGGCAAGGCAGAGCCTATGTAGTGTGGTTGTTCCCCATAAATAGGCGATAACGCTGTATAAATTCCAAACATGCACTGCCCAAAGGGTTCTTCCTAGGGGCGATTAACTCTTTGTTGCCTACATGGATTGTAGGTAAGGGGCGTGAGCAGGACGCGGAAGCTTTGCTCGGTTTTTACTTAGCCCGCTAGGTGACAAACCTCGCGCCGCGATTAAATCGCCCCTAGATTGAACAAATTTCAATCCACAAAGGTCAACACGCCCTTAAACAGGTAAAATATCTATTTACTTGTCATCAATTGATCACTAATGTGTGGTATCAACGAATAATCTAAATTAACTATTTCTTGCTTTCACGTATTCAGGAGAAGACATGCTTAAGCGTAGGCGCACACATTCATTTAAACGTAACGTCTTTTTTTCAACCGCGACCCGCCGTAGAATTATGTTGCGCAATTTGCATAAAAAAGTTATTTGGCGACGCCGTATGTTCGCAATGCAGCGGATGTCAGAGCAGAGTGATTCAACACCGTCAAGTTAGGATTGTTGCTCTCGCTTTGCTTGCTTTAGCGCTTTAATCTCCTGACGGCGGCGTTTAAAAAATGCAGAAATAGTGCCTCCACACCGATCAGCTAATACTCCTGAGGTTAGCTCTACTTGATGATTTAATTTAGGTTCTTGCAATAAGTTCATAATGGAACCCGCAGATCCTGTTTTCGCATCAAAAGCCCCAAACACCAGCCGCTTTATTCGGCTATGTACCAAAAGCCCAGCACACATTGAACAAGGCTCTAAGGTTACATAAAGTGTGCAATCAATTAAGCGATAATTTTGCAGTGCTTTACCTGCTTCACGTATTGCGATCATTTCAGCATGGGCAGAGGGATCATTATCTGTGATCGAACGGTTATAGCCAGCCCCAATGAGTTCGTTACCTTTAACAAGTACAGCTCCAACAGGGATTTCATTGAGCTTTTCGGCCTCTTTTGCGTACTCTAACGCTTTTTCCATCCAATACTGATCACTAAATTGCTCGTTCATTTTATTTAATCTTTCATTAATTATTGTTTTATTATACCCACTTAGAGCACAAAAATGACTACCAAGCTGATTAATGACAAAAATAAAACAAATTAAAACCGCTTAAACATGGCTCAGCCTGTGTGATTTGCGCTATAATCTCCCGCTTTTTTTATTTAGCTCACAACACACGGGTAGCAAATGAAATTTCCTGGACGCCGCAGGCATAAACATTATTTTCCGGTGGAAGCCAAAGATCCACTAACGAATCAACTCAACGCCAGTGATAAGTTGCAGCGCAGCTACATCACAGGTATCGATCAAATTGTAGTTGATATCGAAGCAAAAGTTGATCAAGCTTTCCTCGATGAGTTTCAGCTGCGCCGAGGTATGTCGCAAGTAATTGATAGTGAAATCACCAATGCACTTTATGACCGTTTAAAGCTCAACGACATGATCGATTATGAGTTTGCCGGCGGTACAATCGGTAACACTATGCACAACTACTCAGTGCTTGCTGATGACCGTTCAGTGCTACTGGGTGTCATGAGCGAAAACATTAAGATTGGTAGTTATGCCTATCGTTTTCTTTGTAACACCTCCAGTCGTGTAGATCTTGATTACTTGCAACCTGTTGATGGCCCAATCGGCCGTTGTTTCACCTTAATTGATGACACCGGTGAGCGTACCTTCGCAATCAGTGCAGGGTTAATGAATCACTTACGCCCAGAATCAATCGATAAAGAACTTATCGAAAATTCATCAGCTCTTGTTATCAGCGCCTACTTAATGCGTACACAAGGTAATGAGACGATGACAGAAGCTACCATGCAAGCGGTTAAATACGCAAACGACGCTGATGTACCAGTCGTACTAACTCTTGGTACAAAATTCTTAATTGAACAAGATCCAACTTGGTGGGCTAACTTTGTTGCTGAACATGTTGATATTCTTGCCATGAATGAAGAAGAAGGCTTTGCGATCACCGGATTTGAAGATCCACTTCTTGCTGCTGATAAAGCCCTTGACTGGGTTGATCTCGTTATTTGTACAGCAGGAGAAAAAGGCCTATTTATGGCCGGCCACGTTGACGATAAGTTCAAGCGAGAAACTGAATACCCACTTTTACCAGGTGCAATAGCAGACTTCAATCGCTATGAGTTTTCACGCGCGATGCGCAAAATTGACTGTGAAAATCCAATGCGAGCTTACAGCCACACAGCCCCATTTATGGGCGGTCCTGATAGTATTAAAAATACCAATGGTGCCGGTGATTGTGCACTAGCTGCCGTACTTCATGATTTATCAGCAAATGTGTATCATAAGCTTAATGTGGGTAACTCAGCTAAACACCAGCAGCCCGCCATGACATATTCATCGCTAGCGCAAATTAGTAAGTATGCTAACCGTGCCAGCTATGAAGTATTAGTGCAACACTCTCCTCGCTTGTCACGCGGCTTGCCAGAGCGAGAAGATTGCCTAGAGCAAGTTTACTGGGAACAGTAAACTTGTGACTAGAATATAGAAATATCGAGCTTTTTAGATAGCAGCTCCAGAGCTGCTATTCCTGCCACAGAATTACCAAAGCTATTTAACCCAGGCGACCACACAGCAACGGTAAATTTATTAGGTAATACAGCTAAAATTGTACCTGATACCCCAGACTTTCCTGGCATACCAACTCGATAGCCAAAATCTCCCGCAGCATCATATAGACCACTAGTAAAGAGTAACGAATTCAATTGTTTGTTTTGCAAACTTGAAAGAACTTCTTTACCAGAGATATTATCAACCCCTTTATTTGCAAGAAAGTTATAAGCTTTTGCAAGTTCCACGCAGTTAAGTTCAATCGCACAAAAATTAAAGTACGCCCACAACACGTCATCAACTTCATTATGAAAATTGCCAAACGACTTCATTAAATGACCCATCGCAGCATTACGGTGGCGAAACTCATACTCAGAGTTAGCAACTTTCTTATCAATAACTATGGTGTCATTTCCTGACAAAGCACGAAACGTTTCAAGCATGGAATGCATAGGTGCCGATAAACGGCTGTATAAAGCATCACAAGTAACAATAGCCCCTGCATTAATAAACGGGTTACGTGGTAAGCCTTTTTCAAACTCAAGCTGCGTAAGAGAGTTAAAAGCAGTCCCTGATGGCTCTTTACCCACACGATGCCACAGCTCATCACCATAACGTTGTAGCGCCAGTGTTAGTGTCATTACCTTTGATACTGATTGTATCGTAAAGCGCTTAGAGCAATCTCCAGCGCAGAATGTCTGGCCATTGGTGGTATAAATAGCAATTGAAAATTGCTCTGCATCAACCTCAGCTAGAGCAGGAATATAATCAGCGACCTTTCCTTGAGAAAGTAATGGCTGCACCTGTGCCGCAATCTCATTTAACACTTTTTGATAATCAGAATTCACCAATATCGCTCTCACTCTCTATGTCGATAAAAATAAAATTCTAACATGATAGTTGAGATCAGTTGAGGCCATTTGTAGATAAAAATTTGTGAGCTAGTATTTTTCTGGAGGAGGAGAGTTTGATAGACAACCACCGTAAAGGTCATGCTGTTTAAAGGGATATATTGGGCTCTAGGTTGTTGTCGCGTTCTTTTACCCGAGGGTATCAAATACTCAACTCACGCTACGGTGCATAGTTTGACGCTGTGTTGATGAGAGCTGGCGGCTTAAAGCCGAGAGATACACTTTATTTTAGAAACAAAAAAGCCGTTTCATTTCTGAAACGGCTTTCTCTAATTTAAATCCTGGCAATGACCTACTTTCACATAACAAATGCTACACTATCATCGGCGCTGTTTCGTTTCACTACTGAGTTCGGCATGGGGTCAGGTGGGTCCAAAACGCTATTGTTACCAAGAAAATTCTTTTCAATTTTCTTATTATTAATTTTTAAGGTTAAAGTTCTTCAACTAAATTTGGAGCCTGGCGATGACCTACTTTCACATAACAAATGCTACACTATCATCGGCGCTGTTTCGTTTCACTACTGAGTTCGGCATGGGGTCAGGTGGGTCCAAAACGCTATTGTCACCAAGC